>JAJCYL010000347.1 GCA_029262955.1 Cytophagales bacterium
CATATTTTTTATTAACTATAATTCATTTTTCCACTTCTAAAAGCTGATACCGACGCCTATAAGATAGCTTCTTGACACTGGGAAGTTACCTACATCAACACCAAAACTGGTATCAACAGCTCCACCAACTCCCGGATCCAGCCCATCATAACCGGTTATGGTAAACAGGTTATTCGTACTGGCGCTTACCTTGAGTCTTGACATACCCATCCGTTCCAACATAGCACTTGGCACATAATATGATAATGTTATATTTTGCATTCTGAAATACGAACCATCTTCCACAAAGAAAGAACTGGCCTGTGTATTTGTGCTAAAATTTGATACATTTTCGAAAATTGGAATCGTAGCATTTGTATTGCTTGGGGTCCAGCTATTCTTTACCCTGCTACTAATAGCGGCTCCTGGGAAAAGAGGATAAAAATCAGTAAACACCTTTGAAATGTTGAATATCTCATTACCAATAGAAGCAAAACCATACATCTCTAATTCAAAATTCTGATAGTTTAGCTTGATAGTAAGACCACCGGTAAAGTCAGCAACAGGATTACCTATCGCTGTTCTGTCCTCAAGATCAATATTACCATCTCCGTTGATGTCCTTAAAACGGAAACGTCCCGGGGCAGCACCAGCCTGCGTGGGAGCAGCATCCACTTCCGCCTGGTTTTCAAATATACCCTGCACATCAAATCCAAAAAAGGAAGACAGTGGCTGATTTATCTGATTTAAAACAGGAACAACTCCTCTGAACTCAATACTATTATTTGGAAGATCTTCAATGCCTGGCGCTAGCTTTACGATTTCATTGTCAAGAAAGCTACCGTTCACCGTTACTTCATAACCTACAGCATTAATATTGCCCTTGGTTACAATTTTAAGATCAACACCCTTATTTCTCATTTTACCAACATTGA
Source organism: Cytophagales bacterium (assembly GCA_029262955.1). Taxonomy (GTDB): domain Bacteria; phylum Bacteroidota; class Bacteroidia; order Cytophagales; family Cyclobacteriaceae; genus JAJCYL01. Next base: position 915 of record JAJCYL010000347.1, read on the forward strand.
CAGACGGAGCGGCAGCGAAACTACTTCTCTGAGTGGTTACAGGTGGCTCAAATAACAAGTCATCTGTCGTCTTTCTCCAATAGTCAAGGATCACATCTACCTTACCATCAAGAAGTAGGGCATCAAAACCAATATTGATGGTTTCAGAGGTTTCCCATGTTGCTGAAGCATTGCCTATACGAGACAAGAAAAATCCTTGTGAGGCTGAGGAGTTTGATCCGCCAATATCATAACTGGAGGCTCCAATACTGGTTCCAAACAAGCTGAATTGGTTAGATGGATTCACGTTGTTCACGTTACCAACTTGTCCCCAACCACCGCGTATTTTCAAATCATCAATAATTGAAACTCCACTCATGAAGCTTTCCTCTGAAAGACGCCATGCCAGCGAGAATGCCGGGAATGTTCCAGAACGTTCCTTACTGCTGAGGATTGAAGTTTTGTCCCTTCTAATTACAAATGTAGCGAGGTACTTGCTGTCATAGTCATAAGTAGCTCTTGCGAAAAGTGAGGAGAAATTAGAGCCATTGCCATGACCGCCATTTAAAACCTGGGATCCAACGGTACTCAGGGTTACGAAATCTCCATTTTGAGAAAATGGATCAAGGCCAGAACCCCGTATAAATCGAAATTTGCCTGTATTACTAAATCCTCCATTTTGTGTGCCTGAAGGGCCTCCTGTATTGAGTGCTTCCTGACCCACCATTATTCCTACCGAATGAGGTCCAAAGGTTTTCTTGTAAGATACAGTATTGGTCCAATTCCATTGTGTGGTAAATGCAGCGACATCATTGAATCCGAAAGACGAATTGTTCTCTGAATTTTCATATGTACGTCGAACATTACCAAATGCGGTGAAATTCTGATAGCGTCCCCCGAAAAGTGTTTTAAATACCAAATCTTCAATTGGCTCAAATTCGAGATAACCGTTGCCAAAAAATTCCGTAGAAAAATTTCGGTCATTTTTTGTTCCATCCAGGTTCGCCACAGGGTTTTCTGCGTTATTAAAACCCGGCGCAGCTGTGCCGGCATAACCTCCAAACTCATCAAAAACAGGAATAATGGGAGCCATCCTGCTAACAGTCAGTATTATATTCTCGTCATCAGCAGAACCTCGGCCTCCGTCACTACCCTGCAATCCAAGTGTCTGACGATAGGTTACCTGGGCGTTTTGTCCAACACGCAACTTATCTGGTATGATATCAAATTCAGTGTTTGCACGAAGCGAATACCTTTTTAACTCTTGATGTGTAACAATACCTTCCTGCTCAAAATAATTTAAGCCTACATAATAACGGCTTCCTTCTCCTCCACCGGAGATACCCAGATTATGACGATGCTGGAAAGCAGTGCGAGTGATGGCATCATACCAGTCTGTTCCCTCCTTATTAGCCCTGATAGTCTGATTGATACCGCCTGCTGTAGGATCAATGTTATAAACCGCTCTTTGAGCATTCAAATCAACACCGCCAGTTACGCCTGACGCTCCACCTACTAATAGAAACTCGGGTAAAACAGGTGTAGCACCTGACCCATACTGAGGGTGGCTGGCACTCCCTGGATTAACATTGTTCAAAGCATTCCATGTCCAGTCAGCTTGTTCCTGGGGATTAAGTACACCAGGGCCATCACCGGGAGCAGTAAAACCTACCTGTGAGTCATAAGTGATAGTTGCTTTACGCGCACCTCTTTCGCCTTGTTTTGTGGTATAAACAATTACACCACCTGCACCACGTGCACCATAAATAGCCGCAGCGGTTGCGTCCTTCAAAACAGTGATTGATTCGACGTCATCCGGAGCAAGAAAGTCTACATTAAAAACAGGAACACCGTCAACGACGTACATAGGTTCGTTACCACCAAGTGCACCATAACCTCTGATACGTACCTGACTAGAGGTACCTGGTTGCCCATTGGTAATTACAGTTACACCGGCTACTCTGCCCTGTAACTGTTGTTCAATATTACCTGAAGGCGATACTTGTATAGCCCTTGGCTTAATGGTAGCTACCGAACCGGTGGTTTCTCTTCTGCTATCCACAGAATAACCGGTTACTACCAGTTCCTGAAGTTCTGTGGCATCAGTAGCCAAGCTAATACTAAAGCTTGTCTGGTTGCCAACTGTCACTTCCTGTGCCGCATACCCAATGTATGAAAACACAAGAATGTCACTTGAACTTGCTGAAATTGAGAAGCTACCATTGGCATCAGTAATTGTACCGTTAGTAGTTCCCTTAAGAATAATGGATACACCGGGAAGCGGCGAACCATCTTCTGCATCTGTAATTGTTCCCGAAACTTGGTTTTGGGCCAACACAGAGATTGAAAAGAATAACATCGTGCTAAACAATGCCAAGCCTTTCTTAACTTGATTGGTAAAACGCTTTGTCATAGTCTATTAATTTGGTTCATAAAAAATTTTTAAAAGATTACTAAAGTCAATAAGGGTTAATTCAAAACAATGTCTAAGCTCGGCTCCAACGGGCTTTTCAGACGGTGGATAATCGCACATTTAGGCTGGGCAAACGTTTCATGCTAATATTACAGCCTTAAAAGCCCATAAGTTGCCCGCAAGAGCCAATTTATTATTAGGTCGAAGTTTCAGAAGGTACTTTACCATAATCAGACGGGTTAAGTCCAAAGTGCTTTTTAAAACAATCTCTGAAATATTGCAAGTCATTAAAACCTACTTCGTAGGTGATTTGAGAAATAGTCATTTGATCAAGTTGAATTAATTGAGCAGCACGCTTTAACCTAACTGTTCTTATAAACTCATTAGGAGATTGATCTGTTAGGCCTTTAAGTTTTCGATACAACTGCATTCTACTTAAACCTACGTCATTCCCAAAGTCTTCTACCGAATAATCTGAATTAGACATATTCTCTTCCACACTTTCAAGTGCTTTTTTAAGGAATAATTCGTCAACCGGAGTTGCAGTAATTTCCTTTGGTTCCAAATCGATAACTCTGTTACTTGCAAAACTTGCTTTCAGCCTGGCTCTAGATTCAATGAGATTCCTGACTCGAACTTCCAAAAACCTGGAATCAAATGGTTTGACAATATAATCATCTGCTCCTACGTCAATGCCGTCGAAGATATCGTTGTCTTCAGCTTTTGCGGTTAATAAAATTATCGGGATATGGCTAGTTCTTGGATCTTGCTTGAGAAGTTTAGTCATCTCAATTCCATTCATCTCCGGCATCATCACATCAGATATAATAAGATCTGGCACAAGTTGTAAAGCTTTTTCAAAACCTAACTTACCATTTAAAGCCTCGTTGGTTCTAAAGTCATTGCCTAGCTTAGAACAGATGTATGAAGACACATCCGCATTGTCTTCTACAATCAATAGAAGCGGAGAACTCTTGCCGGCCTTAACCCCCGCAATATTAGGAAGTGCACTCCCTACAGTCGATTCTATTTGATTGAATAATCGCTGTTCATCTCTTCCATCAAGGGCTGTTAGTACTGTTTCATTTTTATCTTCAACAATAATCGGAATATATACCTGGGCTTCGGTGCCTTTACCTTCCTCACTTTTAATATATATGTACCCCTGGTGTAACTCTACCAGTTCCTTGGTTAAAGACAATCCAATTCCTGTTCCCTCCTGTTCTCTGTGATGGGCGCCATCGACTTGATAAAAGCGATCGAAAATAAATCCGATTCTGTCCTTCGGGATACCAACCCCGGTATCTTCAACTTTTATTTCTACCCAGTCCTGAAATTCAGATGATTTTAAATTAGCAATGTCACTATTCCTCACCTTTTTTACTGATAATTCGATCGCACCTTTATCTCGTGTAAATTTAAGGGCATTGGAGAGCAGGTTTGAGACGATTTTTTCTAATTTATCCTGATCGAATAGCATAACGATACTATGAGATGGTAGTGATATTTTAAACTTTATACTGTGCTGGTCAGCGAATGAAGAAAAAGCAGTCAGCATGTGATTAAACCATTGAACGAGGTCGGATTGTTTGGCTTCCAAACGCATATTACCGGTTTCAATCTTTGACAAATCCAAAAGCTGATTGATCAATCTCACCAATCGTTGTGCATTTCTGATCATAGTCTTCAATTGCTTCTGTGCTTTGGGATGAGCTTCCCTATCATACATTAATTTTAGTGGGTCAAGTATCAGGGTTAATGGAGTTCTTAATTCATGCGAAATATTGGCAAAGAACTTTGATTTCATATGATCCATTTCCTGAAGATGGGTCAGCTCTAAATGATCCAGTTTTAGATTTAGTTTCAGTCGCTCCCGATGAACTATGAGTTGTCTGGCCCAAATCAATAAGCATAGGATTGTAATTAAATAGATGGTGTAGGCCCACCAGGTCTTCCACCAAGGCGGAAAAACTATAATTTTTATAGAAGTGGGGGTATCATTCCAAAGACCATCATTGTTGGCACTTTTGACCTTGAAAGTATAGCTGCCCGGGTCTAGGTTAGTGTATGTAGCTTCTCTTCGATCAGTAGTATATCTCCAATCCAAGTCAAACCCCTCCAATAGAAAGGCATATTGATTTCTTTCAGGAAATACGTAATTCAAACTTGCAAACTCGATGGTGAAAACTGAGTGAGAGTAATCCAGTTCAATCTTTTCGGCGGAATTAATATGACTCGTGATGTATCCGGCAGTATCCATGCGGCCTACAGATTGATTAAACACCTTCAGATCAGTAAATACTGTAGCAGGGACATATAAATTATTAAATATGCTATCTGGATGAAAAACATTAAGTCCATTGGTACCACCAAACCAAAAATAACCGGCGTCATCTTTAAGATAAGATGCCCGGTTAAATTGATTTCCCTGTAGTCCATCCTGAACTCCATAATTCCTAAAATGATGCGTTGCAGGATTAAACCTGCATATCCCGGCACCAGTTGATAGCCATAGATTTTTATGACCATCTTCTAAGATTCCGTGAATAATATCACTTGGAAGACCATCAGACATCTCATATCTATTGACTATTCCGCGTTCTGGATCAAATTGTAAGAGACCGCCACCAAATGTACCTATCCATAAAATTCCGTCAGAGTCTTCATGAATACTGTAGGTCAAATAGTTCCTTTGAAACCCTTCAAAAAGGAATTCCTCAAATTTTTTAGTGATGTAATTGAATTTTTTAACCCCACCCATAATACCAAACCACAGATCACCGCTCTTGTCTTCAAAAATGGTTCTCACAGAATTCTCATTATCAATTAAACTTTGTGAAGATTTGGAGGGTATTTGACTTAAAGTTTTAGTTTGCCAATCATAGTAGTTAATCCCTCCATTGGTACCAATCCAAATATTTTTATCTATGTCTTGATGAATAGCTAAAACAGAATTATTTATCAATTGAGAGTTGTTGGTTGCAAACCGTACAACCGTTCCCGAATTTGCTGTGATATACCTGATTCCTCCATTATAGGTTCCAGTCCAAAGTCCGCCCTCATGATCTTCCATTATTGACAGAATCACATTGTCTGCATTCGATTTGAGCGCTCTATTAGGCTCTTGACTTATAATACCAGTCTTCAAATTTAGGTGGTTTAGCCCTCCGCCATCAGTGCCTATCCAAATTCCCTCAGAGTCTTGTTTTGAGATAGCCAAAATTGACTTATTGTTCAAACCACTGGACCCCTTCCTCAGTGCCTTGAATTTATTCGGTTGATTATGAATTAAATTAACACCTCCTCTGAAGGTACCAATCCATAGGTTACCCTGACGGTCTCTAAATATGTCACGAATTACGTTATCATTTAAACTAAATTGGTTTACATCAGACTGGCGAAATGATTGTGTTTGACCATTGGATAATAAAACTTTTAACCCATCTCCATCTGTCCCAATTGTAATCTCATTATCTGCACTTTCAGCTATGGCCCATATGTTAATATCAGTTAGTTCATCGTAGGCTATAAATTTCTTTGTAAACTCGTCATACCTATTTAACCCTCTATCTGTCCCCACCCACAGTATTCCGTCTCTACTTTCAAATATGCTTCTTACGCTACCACCCTGAATATCATTTGATAGATCTCCTTCCTGGTAATGGCTAGTTTTATTCAAATCACTATCAATGGACCATAGCCCATTTTCATCTGTGCCAATCCAAATTACCCCTCTGCTGTCAAGAAATACATCAAGGATGTGGACATGATTTTCTACCAATTCCTGAATTGAGATCGGTATAGGCAGAAGTGTATTAATTTCAGTATCAAATAAGGCCAAGCCGTGATTAGTAGCTATCCAAATGTTGTTTTCGTTATCAATCTCTAAATCGTAGATTGTGCAATTACTCAACAATGCACCATTAATTAGTTGACCATCAAATGTGGAAAATTGATCAGTCTGAAAATTGTAATGATTAAGCCCCCCCCGTTCCGTACCTATCCACAGCCCCTTAGTACCATCCGGCGCTAATGCTCTAATAAGGTTATGAGAAATTGAATGCCCATCGGAAAGGCTGTGCCGATAAACTGTAACATCATAACCATCAAACTTATTCAAGCCATCATCTGTACCTATCCATAAAAACCCACGAAAATCCTGATAAATCACATTGACATTTTTCTGAGACAAACCATTGGGAAGGTCATAGAAAATTTTTTCCTGTGATGCGCTTTTTATTGATTGCGACCAAATATCGCCGGTATTGGCAATAAATAAACCTACGATGAGAAATATTTTAGAAAGAATTGTAGCTCGCTGAAAAAGCATTTTTGGCCTTTATACTAATTTAATGAATTGTTAACTGAGAAGCTCTATAAAAGGAAAAAGCAAGAAATTAATCTTGCCCTTTCTCTAAATTAACCATACATATGAAAATGTACAGCCCTAAGATAGGCATCAATCAAAATTCTGTGCACCGAGTATTTTCACTTTTAAGGCGGGCTTTTATAACATGCACTGATCACCTATCTATGATTATGGGTTAAAGAGTCTCAGTACG
>JAJCYL010000348.1 GCA_029262955.1 Cytophagales bacterium
TGGTTACATCCAGGGTTTAGTCAAAGAGGGCAAAATGAAGGGAGCGCAACCATTGGAAATGACAGGGGTTACCATTACTGGTCATAAAGGTGTATTCCATGATGGACCATTTAATGAAACCAAAGAGGTCATTGGTGGGTACTATCATCTGCTTGCCAAAGACATTGAGGAAGTTGTAGAAATCGTCAAGAAGGATCCACGCTTTGAGGACAGTGAATGGAAAGTGGAGATCCGACCTATCTGGAAGGTCGAGGGGATTAATTAATTGATAATGGTGTTCATAGAAGTGGTGGCGAATTACCGCTGCTTCTATAAACAACTATTAACCCGGATATTTTAATCATCTCTCAGACTGTTGATAGGGTTGGTAAGAGCAGATTCCAAGATTCTACTTCCTATTACGATGAATGATATTCCAATCGTTAGGATGCAGGCCAGGCCAAATATCCACCAATCCAACTCTATCCTGTATGCAAATTGGTTCAGCCATTGACGCATGAAATGTACCGCTATAGGGATTGCAATGGCGGCTGAAATAACAAGTAATAGGACATATTCCTTCGATAGTAATTGAAAAATGTTGGCGATTGTTGCCCCGAGGATTTTTCTAATCCCTATCTCCTTCATACGCAATTCAGTTGCTAATGCCACCAGCCCAAAGAGCCCTAAACATGATATCAGAATTGCCAACGAAGCAAAATACTGAGTCAGAGTAGACATCGTAGATTCAACTTTGTACATATCTTCATAAGTATCCTCTACAAAGGTGTAGCTAAAGGCATAACCGGGATTAATTTCATTACAGACAGTCTCCAGGCTATTCAGAGCAATTTTTGTTTTCCCTTCCTCTATTCTAACAAGAGCTGTTCCGAAATTCAGATCTTCTTTTACATCGAGTGCCATTGGTCGAATGGGTAGATGAAGTGAGTTATAGTGGAAGTCTTTTATTACACCAACAATCTTCCCAGTCTTACCAAAAATTGAAACAGTCTTACCCAAAGCATCGTCACCGCCCATGGCTTCTACTGCTGCCTCATTAACAATATAATTTTTGAGATCAGCTGGTCGTTTACGAGAAAAATCTCGACCCTCCACTATTTTCAACTTCATCAATGAAATAAAATCAAATCCGACAGACGATGAAGTAAAAAGGGTGTGATCATTGGGATCTTTCCCGTCCCATGAAAACCAAGGTACTGAAAATCCCATATCATGGGGAGTCTGTGCACTTCTATCTACCATTACGATACCCGGCATTATGGAAGCCTTAGATCGGAAAAGAGAATAATTGGTAAGAAGTTCTCCCTCCAATGGAATATATAGTAAGTCCTTTTTATCAAAGCCAAGTTGCTTGTTTCTGGCAAAATAAGCCTGCTTGCTTACTACCAAAGCGGCCACAATCAATAAAATGGACAAAGCAAACTGGAAAGTGACCAAGCCTCTTCGAATAATACTAGGTCTCGAACCAATCGTACCGATTGACTTTAATGCGGAGATCAATTTAATCCGAGATAAGACGAGCGCAGGGTAAGCACCGGAAACAAATCCAATTACTACAGTCATCGCAACAATTCTCAACCAAAAAACGCCATCAGAAAAGGGAATTACAATTGATTTATGGGTTATGGAATTGAAAACAGGTAACAGTAATATTACTAATCCAATAGACAGACTAATTCCTATTAAAGCAAGCAGGGTTGATTCAGTAACAAACTGGGTCTTAAGACTCAAGCGACTTGCTCCTATGACTTTTCGGATGCCAATTTCTTTGTGGCGCCTGGAAGCCGTTGCAGTAGTTATATTAATAAAATTAATAATGGCGATCATCAGAATGAATAGACCTATACCTCGGAAAATTCGGACATAGGCGATCCGACCTTCAGCTGGTCGTCCGTTTACATAGTTTCCAAATAAGTATCCATCGCCGAATTTTTGCATGTCCAATTCAAATCTATGAGTATCATCGAATTCCATAAAGTTGCCTAAGAAGTCCTTAATCTTTTGACTGGTTTGCCAAGGGTCCGAGTTTTTTTTAAGCTTGATATAGGTCTCAGTACCAAAATGGCCCCATGACTGTTTAATTGGATCAGAGTCAACCCAGGCATCCCAGTGAGTCAGGTAGTCGAATTTTAGAGTAGACTCATCTCCTATATCTTCGAATACCGCCGTAATGATCAGATCGCTTTGGTTTTCGTATCTAATCATTTGATTAATTGCTTCTTGTGCACTTCCGAAGAAGATGTCAGCCATTTTTCTTGAAATCGCTATATTATGACGATCAGGAAGTGCAGACTCTGCAGTACCTTCAATGAGCTTGAAGTCGAATACTTTGAAAAAGTCCGGACTACCTCTTGTCCCTGACATTTTAAGGATATTATCGTTGACTTGAAAGGTTTCCTGAGTTACACCTTTAAGACTCATTCGGAAACTCTTCGCATAACCGGTAGCAAATTCAATTTCCGGAAATGTTTTCTTAATTTCTTCAGGTAATCTTGCTGGTGTATTGCGCTCTGCATTAGTACCTCCCTCATAAACCTCTCTTGAATAAATTATAAAAATACGATCACTGTCAGACTGTTGGTTGTCCGTGGCTATTTCATTCTCTACCCACAAATAGATAAGCAAGCTGGTGGTGAATCCCAAAATCAAACCAAGCAAATTCAATGATGAATATCCTCGGTTTCTTCTAAGGTTCCTCCAGGAAATTTTTAGATGATTTGAAAGCATAAATATCGTTAGTGTATTGCTATTTGTGAATCGGCTGAACGATGTAAACCCCATCAGAAGATGCAATGCATCAACCCAGTACATCCACTTTGCATAGAATCTTCCTCTCGAGGATAATCTCTCCTCATATATCTCTTTAAGATCACCTAAAAATTCTTCTAAAAAAGATTCGTTAATGAACTTAGAAGCCAGCCAATTGGCAAGAATGAGAATCTTAGGAACTCTTTCGTTTTTCATCTTACTTATTGCGTTCTCAATGTGTTTATGGGACTTGATTTTGCAGCAGAATAAGTTCTGTGGCTAACTGTCAAAATCGAAATAAGCATTAAGGCAAAAGCAGGAATTATTAAAACATCAAAACCTATAGTTGTCCTGTAAGTATAATTTTCCAACCATGCTTTCCCGAGATACAGGACTGCCGGAATAGCCAAAATAACTGCAATTAAAAGGAGTTTAAGGTATTCTTTCGATAGCATGACCATTAAGTCAGTTACTCTCGCTCCAAGCACTTTTCTTATGCTAATTTCTTTGATCCTTGAGGCAGCAGAAACCGAAACAAGCGCAAAAAGACCTATAAAGGCAATAATTATGGATAGAAAAGTAAATATTGAAAAAAGATTCCCGAATTGAAGATCAGATTGATATTGTTGATTGAATTCATCATCAAGAAAAAAATAGTTAAATGGATTACCTCCAAATACTTCATTGTAACTGTTCTCAATGTGTGAAATAGATTCCTGAATATTGGACAAATCCAATTTAATTGAAAAGTAAGCACTGCATTTATCATCCGATGCAAACAAAAACGGCATTTGCTGATCTTTTACTGAGTTCCAGTGGAAGTTTTTTAGGACACCTACCACGGCTACTGTATCTCCACCCACAATAAGCTTTTGGTTCAAAGCATTTTCAGGAGTACCCAAACCAAAAGACCGAACTGACTCTTCGTCAATAAGTACATCTAACCTATCATTGGGCTTGAATGGCCTTCCGGTCAAAAATTGCAAATTATAAGTCTCTGTAAAATCAAGGTCAACCCAATTTATCTTACCTATTTCGTATTCATTTTCAAGGTCCCCCATCTTATAAATTTCCGCCTGCCAATTAAACCCTTTCGAGGGTACCATGCCCGACCCCGTAACTCCGGAAATCGAATGGTGGCTAATAACGCTATTCTTAAAAGCTTGTAATTTTGATTCAATATTTTCATTGTTAAAACCAACTCGAGGACCGGTCACCACAAGTATGTGTTCTGTGTTAATACCTAACTCCTGATTCTTCATAAAAGTAACCTGATCATACACCAGATAAGTCCCGGATATTAAAATGGCCGATGCCAGAAATTGAAAAACAATCAGTCCCTTCCGCAAATTGAAATTGCCTCTTTGATTTTTTTTAAAAGAATCTATTACACCAAGAGGATTAAAAGAGGATAAAACAAACGCCGGATATATTCCTGCGAGAACTGAGCCACATAATATCAAAATCGAAAACCATATCCAGAATTGGATGGTCTCTAAGACAACTAATTCCAACTCCGTTGAGACCAGATTATTTAAGATCGGCAGTGTCAAGAAGACAATAGCGATAGACAAACAGGCACAAATAAGATTAATAAAAAGAGACTCTATTAAAAACTGAACTATTAATTCCTTTTTGAATGCTCCAATTGATTTCCGAATTCCTACTTCTCGTGCCCTATTAATAGAGCGAGCAGTTGAAAGATTGATGTAATTAATCCAGGCGATAATGAGGATAAAAACTCCAATTATTGAGAAGGTATAGACATCTTGAATGCTCCCTATGATCGCCGGATCACGATCAAAATTAGATCTCAGGTGAATATCTGATAGCGTCTGAAAACCTGTTCTTATTTCTGTATCTGTTCTTGCCAGGTTCTCGCCATTATATGTAGTTATTACCTGGTCAAATTTTTCTCCTAGAACGTTTAAATCAGCATCTTTTGCCACAGAAATATAAGTCACAAAATTTGACCAACCCCAACCGGTACTATTCCGATATTGATAGTTATCAAGTAACGAAGCCATCGACAAAAGAAAATCGAATTGTAAATGACTGTTGATAGGAATTGCTTTGAGAACTCCAACAACTTTGAAATCACCGTCCACCCAATTACCCCTTACCTCAAGTGTTTTACCAATCGGGTCCGCGGTACCAAAGTACTTAGTGGCAGCCTGTTCGGTAATAACCATATGATGCTTCCCACTGAGGACTGAAGTTCTATTACCCATTTTCAGTGGGAAATCAAATACATCCAAAAAAGTACTGTCAACGAATAATATTTGGTCTTCTTCAAATGGTTCATCATTATCTGGATTGGCAATCACCGCTCCCCCATCCTCATGATAATGAATTCTCACGAATCGATTGATTTCAGGGATACTCTCCTTAGCTCTAACACCTAAAGCGTGACTGGTAAATACATCTGTTGCATTCACTTCACTATTTCTAATACTGGATTGTGTAAGGCGATAGATGTTATCAACATTAGAATGGAATTTGTCATAACTCAATTCAAAATGAATGTATTGATAGATCATCAGACATGCACTCATACCTACTGCTAATCCTGCAATGTTGATCAATGAAAAGAACTTGTTTCGGTAGATATTTCGGGCGGCGACTATAAGGTAGTGTTTGTATAGAATAGTCGGATTATTATTGGCCCTGAAGAAGTGAAAGGAAGTAAAACCTATAAGTAGATAGAGTGCATCCACCCAGAACATCCACTTCGCATAGAATCTTCCTCTCTTAACTAATCTCTCGTCATATAGCTCCTTGAGATCTCCTAAAAATTCTTCCAACAAAGATTCATTGATGAACTTAGAAGCCAGCCAATTGGCTAAGAGTGGCGGAGTGCTTTTTTTGCCTTCTGGCATCACAAACTCGGCTTTAGCTGTGGAATCAATTGCCACATCTTTTGGCGAACATCTTGTGCAGCATGCAACTGCCTCATTCCTGATTCTGTGACTTTGAATAACCGCTTTCTGCGGTCGCCTCTTTTTTCCGTGTTTCCACCCATTTCAGATTGAAGCAACCCCTTGTCCTGCAAACGGTAAAGCGTAATGTGCACTGCCCCTAACAATATTGATCGACCAGAGTGCTTTTCTACTTCTCGCTTTACTGAAATTCCGTATCCTTCACCTTCAAGAATACAGACTGCCAGCAAGACCAGTTCCTCAAATTCACCTATACTTTTACTCTTCATTAGTTAATATTATGTATGTTATACAATATTATAAATAATATATATAATTGCAAAGGGGATAGCCTTTTGTTACTAATTTCTTTCTGATAATTTGATGTATTATTAAATATTGAAGCGGGTTATGCACATTGTCCTCATTGTTCTGTCACCATTTGTACTGATTACTGCTGCGGTATTAGTGCAAAATGTTGACCCGGCACAACATAAGCCTGATTTTGAACCCTATGACTTCGCAGATACCCTTGCCAATCGTGAATATGACCTGGACAGTCTCATAGCTATTATTGGTACTAACAAAGGTCTTCCCATAGGGTTTGAAGTGGCGGCAGCTATAGCCTATTCAGCATACCCTCAGTTGAAAAAAGTAAAAATAGACATGGTGCTTCAACCAAAGGGCGCACCCATGGAGGCCAGTATGAATAGTTGGTCACTATTGATCCCTGGCAGAAACAATCGGCAATACCGAATTCTATTAAATGACGCCAAGGGATCCTTCTTTGATCCAATTCTTTTGCGGTCGCTTCCCTTTGATGCCCAGGTGGGTATACTTGCTCATGAGCTGGGACATGTTGTTTATTACCATGAATTGAATGTCTTTAAATTTGGTAAGTGGGGACTCCGGTACTTAAAGAATGAGGAGTTTCGGGCAACCCATGAGCGAACAACCGACCTCATGCCGGTCTATCATGGTTTGGGAAGTCAAATTTATCAATATGCTCATTTTGTTAGAAAGGACTCTTCTACAATACCTCTGTATAAAAAGGAAAAAGGCTTCATGGATAAATATTATATGACAGATGAAGAGTTATTGGAATTTTCCCCCTGGCCTTAAATTACTCTGCCCTTAGGATGTCACTGGGATTGGTCCTGACTGCTTTCAATACATGACCACCAACTGCGGCAATCGATAAAGCAGTAAGCAATAATATAGTTGATATAAATGGTAAGGCTGAAATAGGCACAGGGTACTTAGTTACAGTCGACAACAAGGCAACCACCGCATAGTATCCAACTGGCACTGCAAGCACACTAGCAATAACCAGTAAGACCATAAATTCCTTGTTGAGTATTATCCCTAAATGCATCCAACTTCCACCCAATACTTTCCTAATACTAATCTCCCTCATCCTGGATTTTATACGCAAAGCCGATAAACCAAATAGGCCTATCACAGCCAAAAGAATAGCAATTATTCCAGCGGTAGAAATCACCCCCGTCACCATATCAAGTTGGCGGAACTCATTATCAAAAGCACGATTCTGGTAGAAATAGTCATAGGGATCATCAGGAAAAACAGCATGCCAACCTGATTCAATCTGGGTACCCGTAGTTATCAATTCACCCGGTGTTACTTTGACGGATAGGTAACGGTAATCTTCTTTTGGTGATAATCTTAGCATAAGCGAACCAATCTCAGCCCAAAATGGTCGATAATGGAAATCCTGAATAGTCCCTATCACATAGTAATTGATCTCACCAATCTTAATCGACTCACCAATTGGAGATATCCAACCCCTTTCTTTAACGAAATGCTGATTAACGATAATGGATTGAATTCTATCCGAAGTTCTCTCCTTTATAAAACTTCTCCCATCAATAAGCTTCACATCCAAAGTTTCCAGGTAATCCCAACCTACTCTGATTTCGTCCGTGGTAAATCTGGTATCTCCAATCTCAAAAGTTGTTTCCGAGACTGAACTCCCTATTTGATCATATGAACCAGCAACACTCCTTACAGAGGGAATCTTAACCACTTCCTGCTTTAACTTCTCATAAGCGGCCCCACCTTTTACCTTTACTACTATCACTTCATCTTTTCCATATCCCCAATCCAGTGTGCGTTGATAATTGTCATTTTGAATCAGAATGATGACCGCAATCACTGCGATGAATGAGAAAAAATACTGGAAGCCAAGCAGCACTCTTCTAAATACACTCTTCCCTCCAAACTTCACCTTATCTTTAAGAATTGCAGTAGGTTGAAACTTTGAGATGTATAAAGCGGGATAACCAGCTCCCCCAAAAACAGTAAGTACTATGAGTGCTCCCAGGTAAACCCACAAGCGATGGTCCATCAAATCCAAAGTCAATGGATTAGGGATGATAGCTCTAAAACCTGGCAGGAAAAATATTTGTGTCCATATCATGCCTATTCCAATAGCGAGAGCGCAAATAATAAAGTTTTCAGACAAAAACTGGTAAATCAATTGTTTCCTGGCACTACCCATCACCTTTCTAATACCTATCTCTTTCAAGCGATAAACTGCTGAAGCAATGGCTATATTCATATAATTGATGCAAGCCAATATCATAATTATTGACGACAGTATCGACAGGACAATGAACCCCTCAATGCCGGGGCTGGTAAAAATATTGCCTCGTACCTCCTGGCCCCTTCTTGAAGCTTCAAGGAAGGGAATGAATTGATAATTGGCAACTTGCATTTCCTCATTAGCGGCATTTTGTAACGCAACAAAATCACTTGTATTGTCCATTATTGTCGCGATATTCTCAGCCCTATTTAGCTGAATAAAAGTGACATCA
>JAJCYL010000349.1 GCA_029262955.1 Cytophagales bacterium
ACGTTGCTAGTATCGCAGAGGAGGTTGGAACAGGCCCTTTCCCAGCATTTGAATTTACAACTGAGGATCATGACTTTGGAACAATAAAGGAAGGTGACGTTGTGAACCATGTATTTCAGTTCACTAATACTGGTGATGTACCGTTGATTATATCTAGTGCTACTGCTTCTTGTGGATGTACAGTACCTCAATGGCCCAAAGAGCCTGTTGGTGTTGGTGCAACTGGAGAAATTCATGTTAGCTTTAACAGTAAGAATAAGCCTGGTATACAGAATAAGACCATTACAATTACTGCGAACACAAATCCAAAAACGTCACGATTAAAGATCAAGGCGAATGTATCACCCAATAGCGGCGCAGCAGGCCCTGTTAAATAGTTAGTCAACAAATAGCGAATGCAGAATTTTATATTCCTTCAGGCTGAAGGAGGAGGCTACGCTCAATTCATCCTTTTTGGTGGAATGATCGTAGTCTTCTATCTTTTTTTTATAAGACCACAGCAAAAGAAGCAAAAAGATCAGAAGAAATTTCTTGAAGAAATAAAGAAAGGAGCTACCGTAGTCACTATTGGGGGAATGTACGGGAAAATCATTTCATTGGAAGAAACTACCTTGATCCTTGAAATTGATAAAGGTGCTCGAATTAAGATTGAGAGATCATCTATATCAATGGACGCGACCAAAAAAATTTCCAAGACCGATTAATCAGGAAAGTTATAATTTTGGAGAGTACGTTCTTTTGATCAATTATTGATCTTAAAGACATTTACTTTCTAAAACTTCTCCAATGCCTATACTGAAATTGTTCCTTGTATTGTTTGGAAACAATTGGAGAGCAATTTTGCTTTCAGCAGTTGCGGCGACCACTTTTTGGTTTTTCAATGCGTTAAACAAAAACTATAATACGAGGTTGAATTATCCCTTAGAATTTAGTTTCAAGAGGGATAGTGTAGTGATCGTAGATCCCTTGCCTGAAGTTGTAATAGTTGACGTTTCTGGCGGTGGGTGGAATCTAATGAGGAAAACATTCCTTTTTAGTGCTACACCAGTATTAATTGAGCTTGACAACCCTACTGAGATTAAATTCTTTACCCGAGCTTCATTGCTGCCATTAATTACCGAACAATTGGGTGGTATTACTTTGGATTTTGTAGTTACAGATACCTTATTTATTAATATTGAAGAAAGAGCTGAAAAGCGACTTAAGGTTTTGGTGGATAGTTCAGCCATTCCTTTAAGAGAAAAGTATAGGGTAATTTCTAGTATTAGAATCAATCCAGATTCAGTTGATGTACGTGGTCCTAAAAGTATGATTGATACTTTAAGTGGCTCCTACACGATTCAATTTAGTAAGAGAAATATTGATGGAGATTTCAATGATGAGTTTGATGTAGATTTTGATAATAACCTTCTAAGACCGATTCCTGATGAAATCAATCTAAGATTTGACGTTGCTGAATTTGAAAGAACAGCTATTCAAATACCTCTTGAGACAACCAATTTTCCGGCCGACTCATCCATCTATCTTCAGGACGCCGTTATTCAATTGAATTACACCGTTCGCACAAGAGATATTAAAAAAGTACGCAGTGCCGAATTCCATATAACAGCAGATCTCACCATGGTAGACAAGGCCGACTCAACAATACTGCCAATTTTAATTGCATTTCCTACATATGTAATGGAGATAGAATTGGTGCCAGAAAGTTTGAAAGTCGTTTATGCGAACTAGGCCGTTACAAATTGGAATTACTGGAGGCATTGGGTCAGGTAAAAGTACAGTGTGTAAAATATTCGATGTGCTGGGTGTCCGGTGTTACAATGCCGATAAAAGAGCTCGCTGGCTAATGGAAAAAGATTCGAACCTAATAGATGATATTAAGCATTTATTTGGTCCTGAATCATTCAGGAATGACCGTATCAATCGTGATTACCTGGCAAATATAACTTTTAACAATCCAGAGAATTTGGTTCTACTCAATGCACTGGTTCACCCTAAAGTTGCGGTAGACTTTGAGAATTGGGTTAATACACAAAGAGATGAGGTTTATCTTATCAAAGAGGCCGCCTTATTATTCGAAAGTGGTTCATATAAATCTCTTGATTTTGTGGTCAATGTCTCGGCATCAGTTGATCTAAGGACGAAGAGAATCTTAAAAAGAGATCCATTCAGATCTCATTCAGAAATTGCGTCAATTATTGAACGACAATTATCTGAGGAAGATCGGAATGAGCTGGCGCATTTCATAATCCACAACAATGAATCGGAATCTTTGGTGAAGCAGATTATAAAGTTGCACGACAGATTTAGGAAGGAGTGAAATCAGGTGTTGACTGAGGCAGAATACTCTAAAATTGTCCTTTGTAATCCTTGATCCAATGGAATATTGTGACTCCAGCCCATGGCCTCAATTTTGGAAACATCCATCAATTTCCTGGGTGTTCCGTCTGGCTTACTGGTGTTAAATGTTAATTCTCCTTCGAACCCCACTAGCTCTTTAATCTTAAGGGCAAGCTCCTTGATTGTAACATCGACCCCAGTACCGACATTTACAAAACCAGGTTGATCATAGTTAGCCATTAGAAACATACAGGCTTCGGCAAGGTCTTCCACATGCATAAACTCCCTTCTCGGGTTCCCGCTACCCCAAATTTCAACCTCATTTTCACTATGACTTTTAGCTTCAACGAACTTCCTTATCAGCGCAGGCAGCACGTGTGATTTCTGCAAATCATAGTTGTCGTTAGGGCCATAAAGATTGGTGGGCATGGCCGATATGAAGTTGCAGTCATATTGCGACCTATAAGCATCACACAATTTGATTCCGGCAATCTTTGCGATGGCATAAGGCTCGTTGGTTGGTTCTAATAGCCCCGTCAGTAGATATTCTTCCTTTAGGGGTTGTGAAGCCATCTTGGGATAAATACATGAAGACCCAAGGAACAATAGCTTCGTAACCCCAACCTTATAAGCGTTGTGAATTACATTGTTTTGGATCATCAGGTTGTCAAATAGGAATTCTGCTCTATAAGTATTGTTCGCCTGAATTCCACCTACCATGGCGGCTGCTAAGAATACGTAATCTGGTTTCTCAAATTGAAAGAAATCAGTCACCTCGGATTGATTCCGCAAATCCAATTCCTTGGACGTTCTCCTAATAATGTTGCGATAACCATCATTTTCAAGCCTCCTGACAATGGAAGACCCGACCATTCCGGAATGACCCGCGACATATATCTTGTCTGATTTTTTCAAAGTTTATTCGTGGTAATTCAATATTTGGTGCCCACCCTCTTTGAGATAAAGATCTTTCTTAAACAAATCAAGATCAGACTTGACCATTTCATCGATCAAGTCCATCAAATTGTATTTTGGCTTCCATCCTAATTTCTCCGCAGCCTTACTTGCATCGCCAATTAACAGATCAACTTCAGTTGGTCTGTAATACCTTGGGTCAACTTTTACCACAATATCGCCAACTTTGCAACTCATATCAGAATTTGATTTAACAATAGTTCCAATTTCGTCGCTCCCTGTACCACTGAATTCCACC
>JAJCYL010000350.1 GCA_029262955.1 Cytophagales bacterium
AATATCTCTTTACAAATTTGATAGTTAAGGTCACCAACTCTATGAACCGCGGCACCATCAACAAAATTGTCAATTTTGTCGAGTGTAGTATTCTCACCGTTTTTGATAGAAGTGTACATAGCAGGAGCTCCCTTTGGTTCAACCCCGATCACTTTGGTTTGAGGGCTTAAGGTTGAAAACACCGTTCCAACTCCAGCGGAAAGTCCACCGCCACCAACAGGAAGAACCAGGTAATCTATGGGTTTTTCACACTGGGAGATTATTTCCAGTCCTATGGTTCCCAGACCTTCAATCACCTTTGGGTCTTCGAAAGGATGGATGAAGGCTTTATTGGTTTTTTCGCAAACTTTTAATGCCTCACAATAAGCATCGTCAAAAGTGTCACCCACTAGAACGACTTCCGCGAATGATTTTCCGAAAGATCGAACCTTGTTCACTTTTTGAGCTGTAGTCGTACTGGGCATAAAGATCTGACCATGAATACCCAGAAGACTACAAGATAGTGCAACCCCCTGGGCGTGATTACCAGCACTCGCAGCGACAATCCCATTGGCTTTTTCCTCATCTGAAAGCGAATTGACCTTATTGTATGCTCCCCGGATTTTGTAGGAGCGAACGGTTTGAAGGTCTTCTCTTTTTAAATAGATATTTGCTCCAAACTTCTCGGAAAGACCTGCATTGAATTGCAACGGTGTCTGCTCAACAACACCTTTTAAGACCTGCTGTGCAGTTATTACATTCTCCAGAGAAATGGCCTGTTTTAAATCTGTTTGCATTTGTTTGTCATCATTTGAGACGCATGTAATAAACGTCATTCCACGGCCAGCCTTGCCGGTAGGCAGGCTTGTCCGGAGAATCTCAGGGAAAGTTGGCAGTGTCCATGAAGATTCCCGCCCTTTGCGGGAATGACGCTCTCCTTTCAGCTCTAATCCTGAAGCGATTCTACTTCAGCATTTTCAGGTCGAAGCTTTCTTACAGCCTTACCAGCTTGCCACATCTCAGAGTTTTTCAATTCGTCCAACTCCTGGTTCAAGCCACTTCTGTAGTCAGCCTTCCTGTTTGCTTCAATGGTAATTTTCGCTTCGTTTCCGGATGAAACGCTGTCATAAAGATCCTCAAATACTGGAGCAACGGCGTCACGGAATTTCTTCCACCAATCCAGTGCTCCTCTTTGAGCAGTTGTTGAACAATTTGCATACATCCAGTCCATGCCATTTTCAGCTACCAAAGGATAGAGTGATTGAGTAGCTTCTTCCACTGTTTCATTAAACGCCTCTGATGGTGAATGGCCTCTTTTTCTTAAGAGATCATACTGAGCAGCAAACAATCCCTGAATGGCGCCCATCAAACTCCCTCTCTCACCGGTCAGATCACTGAATACTTCCTTTTTAAAATCAGTTTCAAATAAGTAACCCGATCCAACACCAATACCCAGACTGATTACTCTTTCCCACGCTCTTCCGGTAGCATCCTGGAAGATGGCATAGCTTGAGTTCAAACCGGAACCAGCCAGGAATAATCTCCTTAGACTTGTTCCTGATCCTTTTGGAGCCACAAGGATCACATCCACATCGTCTGGTGGAATAATACCAGTTTGCTCCTTGTAAGTAACTCCAAAACCATGTGAGAAATACAAAGCGTCTCCCGCCGAAAGGTTTTCTTTCACAGTGGGCCAAACCGCAATCTGACCGGCATCTGATAGTAAATACTGGATAATTGTGCCCTTTTGACAAGCTTCCGCAATATCAAAAAGGTCAACTCCTTCCACCCAACCGTCTGCAACAGCCTTATCCCAGGTCTTGCTATCTTTTCTTTGACCTACAATCACATTAAACCCATTGTCCTTCAGGTTTAGTGCCTGTCCTGGTCCCTGAACACCATAGCCAATGATTGCAATTGTTTCATCTTTTAATGTTTCTCGAGCTTTGTCCAAAGGAAATTCATCCCTGGTTACAACGTTTTCTTCAACGCCTCCAAAATTGATCTTTGCCATTTTTACTATTTGTTAAATGTGTTAATTCAAATTAAGTTATCCACTAATGGGTAACTCCAGATTGTTAGCCGGTGATGTTTCTAATTGTTCTATAAGGGTTGATGTTTTTCTTTTAGACATAGAAATGGCCACTCTACCAGATCTCACAAACTCCAAAACTCCGTAGGGTTCGAGCTTGTTGAACATCTCCTGTGTTTCCTCTTTATGTCCTGTTTTCTCTATGACGATATAGTCTTCTTCAATTACTAATATTCTGGCTCCATTCGTTCTGACTAAAGTTTCCATTTTGTTGCCCTTGAGGAACACCTTAGTAGGTACCTTGTAGAGGGCGATCTCCTGATAATGGATTTGATCTTCCTCGTATACAAATGCATCTAGCACATCAACCAACTTTCTAATTTGCTTGACTATTTTTTCAGCCATTTCACTGGTAGTTTGAGTCACGATGGTAAAGCGACTAACTCCTTGAACTTCCGTCAATGAAACATTTAGACTGTCAATATTGATCTTCCTTCTCGTAAAGATGATTGTCAGATGATTTAATAATCCAGCCTTGTCTTCGGTGAGAACGGATAGAGTATATGCTTTTATAGGATTTGTCATGGTATGATTTAATTATTCCTCGCGTATCTATTTACTCTAATCTGATGTCTGCAACTGAGGCACCCGATGGCACCATAGGAAAAACATTCTCTTCTTTTTCAACCACAACTTCCAATAGATATGGCCCCTGATGTTTCAGAAGATCTTCAATGGACTTATCGAGGTTCTCTCTTTCCTCCACCTTATGATTTTCAATTCCATAACCCTGTGCAATTAATCCAAAATTTGGGTTTGACATCTCGGTGAACGAGTATCGTTTTTCAAAGAAGAGTTGTTGCCATTGACGTACCATACCTAAGAAGCTGTTATTAAGAATGATGATTTTGACATTGATGCCATATTGAGCAATGGTTCCCAATTCTTGAAGAGTCATTTGAAACCCTCCATCTCCGATTATGGCAATCACTTCTCTCTCAGGTTGAGCAAGTTTTGCCCCCATTGCGGCTGGCAGGGCAAAACCCATTGTTCCCAAACCGCCCGAGGTGACATTGCTGTCAGTTTGCAGGTATTTGTAATATCGGGAAGTGACCATTTGATGCTGACCTACATCAGATACTATAATGGCCTTACCTTTTGTTTTCTCACTCAATGAGTTAACCACTTCCGCCATTCTAATTGATTCGGAATTGGGATTCATTTCATGTTGAATGACTTTTTTGTACTCCTCTTTATCACATTCATGGAATTCGGCCAACCATTCCGGGTATGAATTTCTTTTGACTTTATCAGTAAGGGCAATCAAGGCTGCCTTGGCATCACAATTTATAGCGACGGCAGTTTTGACATTCTTGTCAATCTCCGAAGGGTCGATCTCTATATGAATAACCTTAGCTTGCTTTGCATATGATTCCAGATTTCCAGTAACCCGATCATCAAACCTCATACCAATTGCAATAAGTACATCACATTGATTGGTCTTGACATTTGGGCCATAATTGCCGTGCATACCCAAATAACCGACATATAGAGGATGGTCATCTGGCATTGCTGACAGACCCAACAGGGTTGAAGCAAAGGGAATACCTGATTTCTCTACAAATTGTGTAAGTTGTTTTTGGGCCTGGCTGATAAGAATACCGTGACCTATTAGAAGGTATGGTTTCTTAGCATTATTAATCAATTCAATTGCTTCGTCTACTTTATCCATACTTAAAGATGGATAGGGCTGATAGCTGCGAATACGTTCGCACTTCTTATATTCAAATTCAAATTCTCCAAATTGGGCGTCCTTGGTGATATCGATAAGAACGGGACCTGGTCGACCTGAATTAGCTATGTAAAATGCTCTGGAGATGGCCTCAGGAATTTCCTCCGGTTTTGTTACCTGGTAATTCCACTTGGTAACTGGCATTGAGATTCCAACGACATCAGTTTCCTGGAAGGCATCTGTTCCTAATAAAGAGGAGGGCACCTGACCGGTGATGCAAACAAGGGGCGTGGAATCTATTTGTGCATCAGCAATGCCGGTAATTAGGTTGGTCGCACCAGGACCAGAGGTAGCAAAGCATACACCTGTTTTTCTGCTTACCCGGGAATAGCCCTGGGCCGCATGGGCAGCGCCCTGCTCATGGCGAACTAGAATATGCTTGATCTGATCCTCATAATGATAGAGTGCATCATATATAGGCATGATTGCACCACCGGGATAACCAAAGATTGTATCCACTCCTTCAGCAATGAGAGATTGAATCACCGCCTCAGAGCCGGTTAGGGTTTTACTTTTTTTTGATTCGACTGAATCTAATGTCAACGTCGATGTGTTCATATTATTCGTCGGTTACACAGCCTTCTGAAGCTGTAGAGACTAGTTTACTGTATTTAAACAGGTATCCATTTGTTACTTTTGATTGAGGTTGTTTCCAACTCTTCCTTCTTTCAGAGATTTCCTCTTCAGAAAGATTGGCCTCTATCGTATCGTTTACTGCATCGATGGTTATTTCGTCACCATCTTTTAGTAAACCTATTAATCCTCCGTCTATTGCTTCCGGAGTTATGTGGCCCACAACAAATCCGTGGGTTCCACCCGAAAACCTACCATCAGTAATTAAGGCTACAGATTTACCGAGGCCTTTACCCATTATGGCGGAAGTTGGCTTTAGCATTTCCGGCATTCCCGGGCCACCCTTTGGGCCAATGTTTCTAATCACCACCACATCTCCGGCTTTTACCTTACCAGATAAGATCCCGTCATTTGTGGAGAATTCATCCTCAAATACCCGTGCTGATCCTGTAAATTTTTCACCTTCCTTTCCAGTGATTTTGGCAACTGCACCTCCAGGAGCAAGGTTACCATAGAGCACTCTTAGATGACCAGTTTTCTTAATCGGCTCATCAATGGAAGTGATCACTTTTTGACCCTCTTTTAGCGGGCCTGCCTCTTCAAGATTTTCAGCGATTGTTTTTCCAGTTACCGTTAGGCAATCAGGGTGCAGATAGCCTTCCTTAAGTAATAACTTCATTACCGCAGGCACACCACCTACGTTATGTAGATCCTCCATTACATACTTGCCACTCGGCTTAAGATCAGCAATGAATGGTGTTTTATTGGAGATTGCCTTAAAATCATCAATGTTTAAAGGAACATTGGCCGCTTTTGCCATAGCAATTAAATGGAGCACTGCATTTGTTGACCCACCAAGAGCTACTACAACTGTGATTGCATTTTCGAATGACTTTCTGGTAAGAATATCTGACGGCTTGATATCTTTTTCCAGGAGTTTATAGAGAAAACTCCCAATATTTTTACACTCCTCTTGCTTATCAGGACCCACAGCCGGGTTTGAAGAGCTATAGGGTAGGCTCATACCAAGTGCTTCAATGGCGGATGACATGGTATTGGCAGTATACATTCCTCCGCAGGCTCCAGCTCCGGGGCAGGCATTCTTAATAACCCCTTTAAAATCTTCATCACTTAATTGGTTAGCATACTTTTGACCGAGCGCTTCAAATGCTGAAACAATGTTAAGGTCTTCCCCCTTGTAGCAGCCGGGAGCAATTGTTCCTCCATAGACCAATATTGAAGGTCGATTTAATCGAGCCATTGCAATCATGGCACCGGGCATATTTTTATCACAACCCACTACAGTCACCAGCCCATCATAGAATTGAGCTTGAACAACAGACTCAATGGAATCAGCAATGATCTCCCTGGAGGGTAGGCTATAACTCATACCGGTCGTCCCCATTGAAATGCCATCACTTACCCCGATGGTGTTGAAGATTAGACCAACCATGTCATTTTGGTTGACATTGCCTTTAATCTCTGCCGCTAACCCATTCAGGTGCATGTTACAGGGATTGCCGTCATAGCCCGTACTGGCGATGCCAATTTGAGGCTTAGACATGTCTTCCTCAGTCATGCCAATGGCATAGAGCATTGCCTGCGATCCTGGTTGGGTCTCGTCCTGGGTAAGTGTTTTGCTGTATTTATTTAATTCCATTAACCGCTAAACATTAAAAAAGCCATTCCCTTAGTGAGAATGGCTTGAGTTTATATCTTTAGTTCGTCTATACCATTCTCATCTGTGTTCCCTAATGACCACAATAATTGAGACGATATTGACGATTATATTTTGCAACATTTTCTTATTACTTATGCAAACCTATACTATAATATTCTATGAATCAATGAAATTTGAGTAAGAAAATTTGCTCTGGAGACCAATACGGCGACATTTGAGGAGTTTTTCGCTAATTTTCAATATTCATTAACAGTTTGAATATCAAGGACTTAAAATTAATAGCACAACATGAATAAGCGGATTTTCGCTAATCTAAAATTTTTGAATTTTGTGATAATAGCAATTGCGTATCTGACGCTTTCTTGTTCAAATAATGATCAGGAGAAGCTCAACATATTAATTAAGGGCAATGAGGCCATGGCTGCCGGAGACTACGATGAAGCGATCGATTATTTTGATCGAGCCTTGCAGCTAGATCCCGATTTTGCCGATGCCTATAATAATATGGGTGTCGCATTTTTTGAAAATGACGAACCAGGAATGGCTCTCGAAAATTACAATCGCGCTATTCGACTTAAGCCCGATTACTACGAGGCTATCATGAATCGCTCAAATGCATTTTCGGAGCTGGGCAGGGTTGAATCGGCATTAGCCGACCTTGAAGTGATCCGCCAGGCGTTTCCAGACACCTCAATTGTCCATTTTGCCAGGGGTCTGGTTTTGACCAAAGCCAAAGACTATAATCGAGCAATAGGTGCTTTTAATATGGCTGGACAAATTGATCAATCGAATGTTGAAGTCCCTGTCAATATTGGGACAATACATTACTACCAGAAAAACTTTGATTCGGCCAAATACTTTCTGGATATCGCATTGAAGATAGATCCTACTCAAGGGAGCGCCTACAACACATTAGCGCTAATTGCTATGGATGAAATGAATTCTTCGTTGGCTTTGGAATTGATTAATAAGGCCCTTGACCAGGCACCTGACGATCCGTACTTTCTGAATAATCGCGGATTCATTTATCTTCAGATGGATAGTCTTGCGAGGGGAGAAGCTGATATCAATGAAAGCATAAGAATTGACCCTTTCAATGGGTGGGCCTATCGAAACAGGGCAATTTTAAGACTGAAGCAAGAACAATTTGAAGCGGCTCTTGGACTTTTAAAGCGAGCGATATATGAAGATACGGAAGTGGATCTGGTGTATTACTACCTGGGGGAGGCCTATTTTAAGACAGGTGACATTTTAGGGGCATGTGAGGCATGGAAAGTATCGATCAGCAAAGGGGATTTGGTAAGCAAAGATCGAATAGATAAGCACTGTAGTGGAGCTTGAAAAAGTTATCGAACAAGCGCATAATGTAATGGTTGTAGTGTTGTAGAGTAATAATTTTTACAAAAGACCATGAAGTATTTTTATCTGACTATTTCTTTGTTTTTCCTTGTCGGTTGTTCTAATGAAGATGACGACAAGGATGAACTGCTTCCTCCTGACACTAACCTGATTAGTGCGAATGTTACGAGGTTTGATGCTACGGTGAATGGCGTGCCCTATAAAGCGGACCTCAACTCAGTGCTCAATACAATTACCTGGTCCCATGGAAATGAGTTCACATTCTTAGTCAATAATAAAGAAGATGACGGCTGGATTGAAGTAGTGATTACTCAGGGGGATTTTGTGAGAGAATATTCCCTTGGTTTTGATGAATATGAACCACACGCAGACTATGTCCAATGGAAGTCGAAAGCCAGACCGGTAGTTTTTAGAAATTGGCGCAGTGATTTTGGCTCAGCAAACATCAGGGTTAATAATGGTGTCTCCGCCAGTGGGACTTTTTTGTTTACCGGTGTTTTGAAAGATGTCTCTGGAGATGGCTCATTGACCAGCGAAGAGCGGGTTACGGTAAAAGGTGCTTTTACTTTAATGGCAAGGTAGTGAGATCAATCCGTATAGCTCGATCCCACTGTATTTGTTGGATTAGCTGATAAGTTAGTCAATGAATGTTTTGAGCCGAACAGCATACAGGTGAAAAGATGCGAGGAAATCGTTTTGACAAGTAATTCATGAATAACTCTGAGGGTAATTAGAGGTTATTACCTGAACTCTAACACCTGGGGTTCTCTGAGATCGAAGTCGTCAAGCGCCAGCACTGGTTTGGTGGAAAAACTGAATTGACGGTTATCTTCATCAATAGGAGGGTTTACAAAGAAAGCAAATCGGAGTTGGATTGTACTAAATGCCAGGTTGTCATTTCGCAACCTGATTCCCATTCCTAATGATCCATACAACGGACCCGAGAAGGGGGACTTCTGGTTTGAGGAGAGAAATCCAACGTCTGTAAAACTAAATAGCGCAACTCGGAAACTTGCCAGATACAATGGCGTGAATACTACAGTTTCTGCTTTGAGAGATAACCTTTGCGTCCCCGCAAGGAAATTACTACCCAAACCTCTCAGACCGTTTTCTTCGTTGATATCTAATACTTCCAGATCGAATCTTCGTACACCTAGTGTATAATCAATATCAACGAATTGCCTGATCTTAAAAAAATGTAAGGTATAAAGGTGAGTGAAGTAGTTGAATTTTGTTTGGATCACCCCTTGCTCGAAACTGCCGCTCTTAAAAAAACCTCCCAGTTGTAACTCACTTCTAATGTATCCAAAATGAGAAAAGAACCCCCCTTTGGAGGCCTTTGTTCCAGCATAAACTCGATTACCAAATTCTGCAATCTCATACCCACCAGTGAATTGAATTAAATTACCAGCAGGGATGTCCTCAGTTCTTCCAAAAGCTTTTACAAGTTGATCCTTATAGTACCTTCTGGAGGAGAAACCCACGCTTCCTAAAAATCTGGTCCTATGATGAAACAATCGATTTGTGTTCGCGTCAACATCAGGTCGATCAACAAATCTTATATTATTGATCCTACCAGCGACAAGAAATCGCAATCTTTCTTTGATCCTTTCCTGGGGCGGATTGTAGAACGATCGGTAGGACCGGCCAATCCAAATGTCCTGTTCGAATTCCTTAAAATTGAAAATTGTGCCTAAATCGCGTTCCATTTCCGATGGAGACCTCACAATTTGCCCATTGCCCAATCGGATCTCTCTTCTCCGAAATAGATTGATCTTGGCACCTCCGGCGTATCTGATATCAGGGGTAATGAAATCGCGGAATGCCCTAATTCCTACGCCCTCCTTGTTAAAGCTGTTGGCGTAATTGAGTTCGCCAGTTACAAAATAACCTTTAATGTTTGGCACCCTGTAAAAGAGATCATAGCCAAAGGATCCGTCTTGCCGATCATTAATCACCATATCTGTTTCAAGCTCATGCCCTGTGCCAAAGAGATTGATGTGGCTGAAACCAAACCTTGAATCTGATAAGTCTCCCGGACTAATATCAAATGTCAAAGGAAATACATCCTTGGTTACTACTACCAGATCCACTTTATAATCACCATCGTCAGGTTCTTTGACATATATCCTGGCATCTTTAATGAAAGGAAGGGTTCGTAGGACCCTTTCATTGTCGGCCATTTCATTTGGGTGGAGAATTGTACCTTCATTAAAGAGGAGATTGTGCTTGATTACCCTTGGTTTCGTACTGAAATGAAGCTTATTCATGAAGGCGACAATCGATTTATCGCTATGTTTGGTCGTGTCTTTTATATCAGTTCCGAAAATTTCCAGATCTCTTACAATGATTTTATCAATCACTTTGCCTTCGTATTGTAGGTAGGGATTCTCACTCTTTTCTAATCTGGATTTAGGTTCCTTTTTGTCGTGTTTAACAGAAAAAAGTAATTTATGGAGACTCCTGGTGAACTTGTGCTTGTCCATGTCTTCCCCTACCTTATCGAAAAAATTATCGGCCTTCTCAGGAGTGTGTTTCCTTGTTTGATAATAGTCAATCGTATCTGCCAGGTAGAAGACGGTGTCCTGACTACAATAAATTGAACTGTCATTAGCTATGAAAAAATGCCCTGCAGATATGGTCACGCTGTCATACTGAATGTCCATTAGATTGTCTTGGGATTTGAGTTCCAATGATTGGGCCACTAGGCAAATTAATACGGCAAGAATTCGGTTTGAGTCAGACAACTGGAGAATATAATGGCTAATTAAAGATTATACATATAAGCCTGTTAAAGTACTAATTAACGTGTAAAAAGTTCAATCAAAAAATTCTATAAAATCTCAACCTGGAGGACATTTTTGTCAATATACTTTTTAACTTGATTTTAAATATGTCAATATTTTATAATCAAAGAATCGAGACTCTTCCGCTCAAAGAACTTAGAGTGCTACAGAATGGAAGTTTGAAGTCTTTAATTGCAAATCTTGACAAGAATGTGCCTTTTTATGCGAACTTGTTCAAAGAGCAAGATATAGACCCAGGGTCTATTAAATCAGTGGATGACCTTCACAAATTGCCATTCACTAAGAAGGATGATCTGAGGGTAAACTATCCCTTTGGTTTGTTTTCGAAGCCACAAAAAGAAATTAATAGAATTCACTGTTCTAGTGGAACTACCGGCAAACCAACTGTGGTAGGGTACACGAAGGCAGATATCGAAATTTTTACGGAGGTTGTAGCCAGGTCATTGGTTGCTGCCGGAGCTCGCCCTGGAATGAAATTACATAATGCCTACGGTTATGGTTTGTTTACCGGTGGACTTGGTCTACACTATGGGGCTGAAAAATTAGGTATGTCAGTTGTGCCTGTGTCCGGGGGAATGACAGATCGGCAAATCATGCTTCTCGAAGACTTTGGATCTGAAGTGATTTCTTGTACGCCCTCATATGCGCTAACCTTGGCAGAAGAAATAAATAAAAGAAATGCTAAGATCAATTTGAAGTATGCAGTGTTAGGAGCTGAGCCCTGGACAGAGTCACTCAGACAGGAAGTTGAAAAAGGATTAGGAGTTAAGGCTACGAACATTTATGGGTTGAGTGAAATAATCGGCCCGGGGGTTTCACAGGAAGATTATGAAGAGCAAAATGGAAGCCACATTTGGGAGGACCACTTTTTCCCGGAAATAGTAGATAAGGATTCGGGTGAGCCGTTACCGGAAGGACAAGATGGAGTTTTGGTTTTTACTACGCTGACTAAAGAAGGGATGCCTCTACTTCGCTACCGGACCAATGACATAACCCATTTATTTTACGATAGAGATTCTAAAAGGACTCATGTAAAAATGGGACCGGTCAAAGGCAGGTCCGATGATATGCTGATTATTAGAGGAGTCAACTTATTTCATACTCAAGTTGAGGAAGTCCTTAAGGAATTTGTGGAGCTGTCAATTAATTATCAATTAATTGTGACCAGAGAAAATAGCCTGGATGGTGTGGAGGTGATGGTTGAGTTCAACGAAGAGGTATATAATAAAGTGGAATTCGGAAATGACCAGGATTTTATCAAAAACGCTGAAGGTGAATTAAAAAGGAAGATTAAAGATCGTGTAGGACTGAGCATGGCGGTTAGAATTGTTGACAAAGGAACAGTGCCACGAAGTGTAGGTGGTAAACTAAGTAGGATCGACGATCAAAGAATTTAGATATGAAAGTTTATAAATATAAAAATGCAGAAGATGTCGCCCTTAATTTCGCGAAATTTTTAGCCAATCAAATTGATCAAAGCAAGAGCTATTCAGTTGCGTTATCTGGAGGGAGTACGCCTAAGTTGCTTTTTGAAATTTTAGCTACTCAATTCAACGAGATTATCAATTGGAAAAACTTACACGTTTATTGGGGAGATGAGAGATGTGTACCACCAACTAATTCTGAAAGTAATTTTGGGGTTGCCAACGATATATTATTTAGCAGATTAAATGAGGTGCCAGATATCCATAGGGTCTTTGGGGAAAGCGATCCGAACGAGGAGGCCAAAAGATATAGCAATGAGTTATTGTCCAATATCCCAATCAAGAATGAACTTCCACAATTTGACTTGATCATACTCGGCATGGGCGATGATGGTCACACTGCCTCGATCTTTCCACATCGGATGGAATTGATCACAGCACCAGGTGTTTGCGAAGTAGCTCTACATCCGACAACTGGTCAAAAAAGGATAACCTTAACAGGTCCGGTTATAAATAATGCTAAGCAAATTGCGTTTCTGGTGACTGGAGAGTCAAAAGCAGAACGAATACGTCAAATACATTTTAGTGAAGATGTGAGTGCCCAGTTTCCTGCCGCTCATATTAATCCAACCAATGGACAATTAATCTGGTGGATGGATGATGCTGCAGGCCAATATTTAGGAAATTGAAACCTTTAAGGGTTTTAATTAAAATGGTGATGTCTTGAAATGTTAATGCCGACATTCTCATGCAAACCCTTGTAGGTTGTCAACTTTTTGACATTAATTCAGTAGTTCATCAAATGACCAGGAAATATAGTATAAGCCACCAATCGTTGGATTGGCAAAACCTGTTTGGTAATAATTATTAAGAATGTTGTTGCCTCCGACTTTCAAGATACTTTTCAACTGCTTGAATTTATAACTAACCTGGGCATCCAAGGAATTATATGCAGGTATTATTCCTGTGCCAGCTGATGATTCCCATAAGAATTCTTGCTGCCAACGCCAATTGACAGAAAAACCAATGTTCTTAAAAACATTGCGATTGGAGAATCCCAAATTTACCCTGTATTTAGGTGTGTTAAATTCGGCTTGTGCACCGGCCTGATCAAGCTCTTCAATATCATTAAAAGCCACACTACCTTTTACTACATAGTCTTTGGGCATTAAATAGTCAGCACCAAAAGCCCAACCATAGGCGGTAACAGGCTGATCATTTGAAATGCTGGTTCGATATAACTGCTCATTAGCCTGAAATGGATTCTGTGCGAGGTTGA
>JAJCYL010000351.1 GCA_029262955.1 Cytophagales bacterium
TTCGTCTAACTCGATAAGCCGCATGAATTTGTGTTGGTACTGATCAAAAACTTGATTTCAAAGCTTAACGTGAACAGTCCATCCTAATAGGGACAATTTCTATAGGATCGAAAGACACCATATTCATAAAATTCACAACAACAATCTCCCAACGGGCAGGTGTCTCCGTTGGGAGATTTATCTTTCTTAAGGACAATGATGGTAGAAATTTTGGATTCAAGTATGAATGATGCAATAAAGGACGCATTGAAATTCACACACAAAGAATTATCGTGATCTTTCTGCCCTTGAATATCAATCAGTTGGAAAGTAGTCTATAGCCTCACACCAATTTTACTGATGGCCTTTTGAAAGCTGATGGACACCCTGGGATCTTTTTTAATTAATCCGCCATTCACTGTAGTGCCCAAAATCATTCCCACATCTCCACTATAAATTATAGTGGACATCAGGTTTTCTGCAGACGATGTCGCCAAAAGAGGTGCATCAGCATCAAAAACAACCGCGTCAAAAGGCTGACCAACCTCAAAATACTCCTTCACAGGATTTCCCATGGCCTTCCTTCCGCCTAGAAGCGCTTCCCTGAATCCGTATTGACCACTATCACCGGTTTCATCAACAAACGTATCCCGCTGATGACTAATCAGTCTTTGCCCGTAGTCCAGCAATCTCAATTCTTCCAATGGATTGATACCTATATGACTGTCGGTGCCAATTGACCACTTTCCATCCAAAGCCTTGAAATCCCTAAACCTGAATAGCCCATCACCAAGGTTGCCTTCGGTTGTTGGGCAAAGCACAACATGTGCACCAGATTTGGCAATCATTTTCACTTCGTTATCATTAAGATGAGTGGCATGAACCAGATGGAATCGTTCGCTCACCTCGACTTGATCAAATAGGTATTCGACGGGCCTCTTTCCCGAAAAATCCAGGCAATCTTCCACTTCCTTAACCTGTTCTGCAATGTGGATATGAAAGGGGAGATCCTTTGGTCCGTCTTTGAGGGTTTGAGTCAGTATATCGCCATGAACAGCACGCAAGGAGTGCACGCCAAAACCAAGTGATGCGCCATCATAATTGGTTACGGCATTTTTAGATGCTTCCAAGAGTTTCCAGTAATCATCTATCGTATGGCTGATAAATCGTTTTTGGAGATCCTCAGGTCGCTTGTTAAACCCTCCCTTTTGATAGAACATGGGCACTAAGGTGATTTTGATACCTGCTTTTTGAGCTGCTGCCACCAGTCTTTCTCCCATTTCGGCAAGGTTAGTGTATTGTTTCCCACTCTTATCATGGTGCAAGTAGTGAAATTCAGCCACTTGGGTGTAGCCATGTCTTAACATCTCTGCATACAACATGGCCGCTATTGCCTCTATCTGATCAGGGTCAATAGTCAATGCTATCTGGTACATCTTGTTACGCCAGGTCCAGAAATTATCTGCCCTTTGACCTGCCGGATGAATTTCTCCCAGACCGGCCATCGCATATTGGAAGGCGTGGGAATGGGCGTTTTGAAAGCCGGGGAGAGCGAAACCGTTAATTTTTTCGATTTTCCCAGTAACCTTTTCACTTGAGCCTTGAATTGATAAAACTGAACCCCTGTCATCTAATTCGACAAAAGCGGGACAGATCCAGCCCTCATTTTGTAATAAGCCCTTGAATTGAAATGTTTTAACTGGCTGTAGATTATCCTTTCTCAATTTAATATCCGTGGGTTCATCAGCCGGTAATTTATGAATGATTTGAACACGATAACTCTCTTTGATAAAATCGTTTGGAGATTTGGGGAGGTTCAGTAATTTTCTTGCAATTGATTTGTTACATATTACGTCTGATTTTAGTCCGGCATAATCTCTAAAAGAACTCATTTCGTAATCTTCCATTCGTTTAACTATTCCAGCCTTCAAGGGATTTTGATGGATGTAGTGGAAGCAGGTGGTGGGATAATCTACCGAGCCGGGCTTAGTGATGCCATGACTTCGAGTCATGGCATCACTCCCTTCGATGTCGAGGGCTTTAATCTTAGTGTTTTGCTGAAATAAAGACCCAACTCTGTCTTCTTGTTTGTTGATTGCTCTAGTATAGGATCTTAACATTACATTCAAGCCTTTACTAAATTCTGGTGCCTGAATATCCTCCTTCGTATAAACCAGAAGATGAAAATGATTCTTCATTAAGCAATAGGCCAGAATTTCCACATGTGGAGTCAAGTGCTTTTTGACCTTATCGAGAAAGTATGGGTAGTTATCTCTTTTAAAAAAGATGTCGTTCTTATTATTGCCTCGGTTATAGATATGATAAAATTGCTCTGGAATCATTAAAGATAATTTTAGGCGATCATATCAGTACTCTAATCAGCGCTTCAAAAGTAGGAATCAAGACTTTTTGCATTTCACCTGCCTTTGCGTTGTCATATTCAAGCTCGGCATCATCCATGTAATTAACTTTAGTCATTTCTAATTGCAAGGCATGAATATCATTATCGGGGTCCCCAAATTGACGGGTTATAAACCCTCCTTTGAACGGAGCGTTGTGAGAAAGCTGGTAGGTGCTATTCCTCAAATTAGTGAGTGTTGTAGAAGTGAGGTTGGAGGAGGCCGATGTTCCGTCAGCATCTCCAAGTATTAAATCAGGAAACTTATGCGCATGGATGGTTGGTACCAATTGACGAATAGAATGAGCTTCCCAAAGGAGCACCTTACCAAATTGACTTTTTAAGGACGTAAGTTGATTTTCTATTTCCTTGTGATAGGGTTTATAATATTTTTCAACCCGCCGTTCAATCTCATCTTCTCCGGGAACTTCAGATTGATATAGAGGTTCACCAGTAAAAGTAGTTTTAGGAACCAGTTCGGTAATGATCCGCCCATCTGTATACAGGGGTTTGCTCTCCGGATCACGGTTGAGATCGATGACCCATCGACTGTATACCGATTTGATCATAGTAATTCCCATTTCCGAGGCAAATCCATAGAGTCTATCAACAAACCAATCTGTATCATCAGGAGCTTTTATAAGTTGCTGATTGTACTCATTCTTTATCTCATCGGGGAATTCAAATCCACAATGGGGAACACTTATTAGAATTGGTACATTACTGCCAGCTGGTTCAATAATTTTAAACGGCTCCATTCATCTAATTTTAGAAGAGGCAATTGAGAAAATGGCTAATTTCACCACTTCACTAAATTATACATTTTAGCTATGCCCAAATTAACCCACCTCTTTTTATCACTTTTAATCCTCAGCTTTTTTTCAGGCTGCCAGGACACTTCACCTAAGGCCGACCTGGTTATTAGAAACGCTCAGGTTTATACTGTAAATAACAATCAGCCAATGGCTGAAGCAGTGGCTGTCGTGGGAGAAAAAATCGCTTTTGTCGGATCCAATGAGGAGGTTTCTTCCTGGATAGCTGATACCACTGATATCATTGACCTTGGTGGTAAAACTATGACTCCTGGTTTGATTGAGGGGCATGGACATATTATGGGAGTGGGGTATAACCGACTCAACCTGGAACTAATGGAGATGAAAAGCTATGAGGAAATTGTCGAAGCGGTTGCGGAACGAGCTAAGAATACTCCGGCAGGCGAGTGGATTTTAGGCCGAGGCTGGCACCAGGAGAAGTGGGTTTCTCAACCTGAGAATGGCGTTAAAGGATTTCCAACTCATCATTCGTTGAGCCAGGCGGTTCCAAACAATCCGGTTTATTTGACGCACGCCAGTGGGCACCTTGGTTTTGCAAATGAACGTGCAATGGAATTGGCCGGTATCAATAGAAACTCCCCACAGCCTGATGGTGGCGAAATATTTATGGGAATTGATGGGCGTCCAACCGGTATTTTTAATGAAACAGCTCAGGGTTTAATTGGGGATGTAGTTCCCGAAAATACGCCTGAAACCGATAGAAAAGCACTCGAATTGGCTATTGCCGAATGTAATGAGAATGGCATTACCGGCTTTCATACTGCTGGCCAGGATGTACCGGAAATCGAAGTATTCAAAGCGTTTGTAGATGAAGGTAAGATGAATATTAGGCTCTATGTGATGCTCAATGGTAGAAATGAAGAATTGCTACAGGAGTACTATGACAAGGGACCTGAAATAGGGTTGGGGAATGACCGATTGACAATCAGGGCTATCAAGCTCTACTCTGACGGTGCATTGGGCTCAAGGGGAGCATGGCTCCTAAAAGAGTATGAAGATTCTCCGGGACAATTTGGACACAACACTACTCCTATGGAGGACATTGAGCGTGTCACCAGGGATGGTCTTCAGGCGGGCTTTCAAATTTGTACGCATGCTATCGGGGACCGGGCCAATCAGGAAGTGCTGGATATTTATGAACGTGCCTTCAATGATTTTCCAGATGCGGCAATGGACCATCGATTCAGAATAGAGCATGCACAACACCTCCACTTGGATGAGATTCCAAGATTTGCTGAAATGGGGGTCATACCGGCCATGCAAGCCATTCACATGTCATCAGATCGACCATGGGCAATCGACAGGTTGGGTAAGCAGCGCATTAAAGATGGTGCATATGTTTGGCAGAAGTTATTAGAATCTGGTGCAAAAATAGTGAATGGAACAGATGCACCCGTAGAGCCAATCAGTGCTTTAGCTTCATTTTATTCGTCGGTATCCCGGCAAACCTTGGCAGGAAGTCCTGATGGCGGTTATGAAGCGGATCAAAAGATGACCAGGGAGCAGGCACTTCGATCTTATACCCTTGATGCGGCGTATGGAGCATTTGAGGAGGATATTAAGGGATCAATTGAAGTTGGTAAAGTGGCAGACTTTACTGTTTATAGTGAGGATATAATGAGCATCCCGGATAATGAAATTCTAAATACTGAGATTGAGTATACTATTGTAGGAGGAAGGGTTGTTTATAAACGGCCTTAACCACAAAACCTTCAAGGGTTGTCGTTGGAAGATTATTAATTAGCATAATATCCTAAATTAAGATATTGATCGCCTTTGAAGGTTTTGTTTAGATAATAAAACAAAATCCCGAGCCATCAAAGACGGCACGGGATTACACGGTTGGACTTTGCTCATCAAATCGACAAGAATTTTCCTGCCGTTAATACCTTAGAGGAAGTACCCTATAAGCGATAGTCCTAAGCCTCCAATGTAAATGATTGTATTTATGATCCGTTACTTTTTTTCAATTATTGATCAGGTAATATTTCAAATGGTATAAATTAATTATTAACCGTCTCCTGAATTCAATTTTGGATGTGGATAACGTGTGAATTAAGGGGGTAAAATTCTTAATACGGAGGTGGGAAACTATTCTTTTCTGTAAGCTTTTCGAGTCAGCAAATGATACTTACGTTTGCTGGACAATTATCACCTACCTAATCGTTAACTTTATATATGGATCAACCCGGTCAATCTCCTATCCGCGTCGGCTATCGATCAAAAAACATCAGTGTTTCTGACATATCGGGTCAATTGGGAAAGCTGCCACCTCAGGCGGTTGATTTAGAAGAGGCTGTTTTGGGTGCCTTAATGCTTGAAAAAGATGCTTTAACTGCAGTAATTGACATTTTGAAACCTGAGAGCTTTTATAAAGACGCTCACCAGGAAATTTACAAGGCTATACTTACGCTATTTAACAATTCCGAGCCTATTGACATGCTTACGGTTACGGCTCAGCTTCGTAAAGATGGTAAGTTGGAGATCATCGGCGGGGCCTATTACATCACCGAACTTACCACTAAAGTCAACTCAGCGGCCAATATTGAATATCATTCCCGGATAATTACTGAACAATCCATAAAAAGGGAATTAATTAAGATATCCACAGAAATACAAACGGAAGCTTACGAAGACACTACCGACGTTTTTAATCTTTTGGATAAAACAGAGCAGTCTCTCTTTGAAGTTTCTGAGTCTCACATTCGAAGAAATTATGCTGACATGCGTTCATTAATGCATGAAACACTACTGGAACTTGAGGCAAGGAAAGATCATAAAGATGGATTAACTGGTATTCCTAGTGGTTTCACTGCGCTCGATCGTGTGACATCCGGGTGGCAACCTTCAGATCTGGTCATAATTGCAGCCAGGCCTGGTATGGGTAAAACCGCCTTCGTAGTCTCTGCCATGAGGAATGCAGCTGTTGATTTTAAACACCCGGTGGCTATTTTTTCACTTGAAATGTCTTCTATTCAATTGGTGAATAGATTAGTTTCAGCCGAAGCCGAATTGGAGAATGACAAATTAAAGAGAGGCAATCTTGCAGAACATGAATGGGCTCAATTGATACACAAAACTGCAAGACTCACTGAAGCTCCTATTTTTATTGATGACACTCCTGCGCTCAGTATTTTGGAATTGAGAGCAAAATGTAGAAGATTAAAGGCTCAGCATGATATATCATTGATTATCATTGATTACTTGCAATTGATGTCAGGAGATACAGGAAAGGGTCATTCTGGTAATCGGGAGCAGGAAATTGCCTCTATCTCAAGAGCCTTGAAAGGTATTGCCAAAGAATTGGCTGTTCCGGTCATTGCTCTTTCGCAATTAAGTAGAGCTGTGGAGACAAGAGGAGGCGATAAGCGACCTCAGCTGTCAGACTTGAGAGAATCCGGATCTATTGAGCAGGATGCAGATATCGTCATGTTCCTCTATCGGCCAGAATATTACCAGATTACGGAAGATGAAAATGGAATGCCGACCACAGGTACCGGTGAAGTCATAATTGCCAAACATAGAAATGGAGCTCTGGACAGCGTTCAGCTAAAATATATCAGTCGATTTACAAAATTCGCAGATATGGATGTAGCTGGAGACAATGATTACTCCTCATTCCCGGGGACAGGATTGCCTTCAGAATTCCAAAATACAATTACTTTACCGAGTAAGGCCAACGATGCATTGGAAGATGACGAGAATGACAATATAGAGCCGGAAAAACCCGATGGTGCTCCATTCTAAACTCAATTGAAATTTCAATCAGATTGTGGAGGTTAAAAAAATCTGTAAAAGAACTAATAATTAGTATCTTGAAGCATCTGAACATCAGCTATGGGGCTTTGATAGTTTATAATGGTTCATTATCCTTACTATAGGATAGTGTCTGTTATTCTATTAATTTCAGTTTTTATTGGAAAAGGGTAACCAAAACCACCATAACCTAACTTTATGGATAATAATCAACATCTGACGGGGCTTACAGATGAACAGGTAATAGAAAGTAGAAATAAGCATGGTCTTAATCTCCTCACACCAGCGGAAAGAGAATCATTATGGAAGCTCTTTTTAGAAAAGTTTGAGGATCCCATTATTAGAATATTACTAATCGCTGCATTCCTCTCACTTATTATTTCATTCGTTCACAATGAATACGCGGAGACCATTGGCATCTTTTGCGCAATATTCTTAGCAACTGGCGTAGCGTTTTGGTTTGAAATGGACGCTAATAAGAAGTTTGATGTGCTCAACAAGGTTAATGATGACACCCTCATCAAAGTGCTGCGAAATGGGAACATAAAAGAAATTCCAAAGAAAGATATTGTAGTTGGTGATGTAGTGCTACTTGAAGCTGGTGAAGAAGTTCCCGCTGATGGTGAACTGGTTGAAGCGGTTTCACTCCAAATGGACGAATCCAGTCTTACCGGAGAGTTGAGCATCAATAAAACGATTAA
Organism: Cytophagales bacterium; assembly: GCA_029262955.1. GTDB lineage: Bacteria > Bacteroidota > Bacteroidia > Cytophagales > Cyclobacteriaceae > JAJCYL01. The sequence goes on from JAJCYL010000351.1 coordinate 7,668, forward strand.
TCCGGATAATTTCGATAAGGAGTCTACTTATCCATCCAATTGGGTAATGAGGGGCACTAATGTGATTGATGGTCATGGAACACTTATAGTTAATAAAATTGGAGATGAGACAGAATACGGTAAGGTAGCACGGAAGTCTACTGAAATGACTGACGAGGAGACACCTCTGAACAGGCAGCTGGATGGGTTGGCAAGATTTATTGGTGTTGTTGGATTCGCTCTGGCAGTCCTTACGTTTTCTACGCTTTTCATCAAGGAACTCTTTTTGGGTGATATAGTTGTTCCATTAATACACCTTGGTTCAGTGGGTATAGTTCTTGCATCTGCCATGGTGGTCTTATCCAAAGTATGGGTACCCATTATCTATGATGGTATCAATATGTTTGGCAACAAGAAGGAAGTCCCTCAGAGTATAGAAAAGGGTAGCTGGTTAAAGTGGATAGCCTATGGTATCGCAACCTTCGTCGGCTTGTTGGTGCTTGCATACCCTATGGGAATAGATCCACTAAGTGCATTTTCCTGGGTAACCATTGAAATAGCAGGAAAGATTCTTCAGTATTTCATGATAGCTGTAACCCTGATTGTGGTAGCAGTTCCAGAAGGGCTACCAATGAGTGTTACCTTAAGTTTAGCAATGAGTATGAGGCGCATGCTTCAAACGAATAATCTTGTTCGTAAAATGCACGCATGTGAAACAATGGGTGCAACCACAGTTATTTGTACTGATAAAACAGGCACACTTACTCAAAATCAAATGAGAATCCATAATACCGATTTTTATGGATTGAAAGATCAAAAGCCAGATGGTACTAGTACAGGTGACTTAATTAAAGAGAGTATTTCAACAAACACCACTGCTCACCTGGACCATTCAGATAAGGAAATGGTTAAAGGGCTGGGCAATCCAACTGAAGCCGCTCTTTTATTATGGCTTCATCAGCATGAGGTGAATTATCAGATGGTTCGTGAGAGCGCCAAAGTAATCGAGCAGTTGACATTTTCAACGGAGCGTAAATTCATGGCTACATTGGTGGAGTCTCCAACTTTAGGTAAGAAAGTATTATATGTTAAGGGGGCTCCTGAGATAGTTTTGAGCAAGTGTAAAAATGCGTTAGTCGGAGATAAGACTGAGGACATTGCTACCATCAAAGCAAAAGTAGATAACCAGCTAACAGATTATCAAAGTAAAGCCATGAGGACCCTGGGTTTTGCCTACAAGATTATTG
>JAJCYL010000352.1 GCA_029262955.1 Cytophagales bacterium
ATTGTTTGCGTATTGGCCATGGAGGTTATTGGCTGGCAATCTGAATTGTAACTCAGTACAACTGAAAGAGTCACTAATGCGATGAAAATGAACATTAGAAAACCACCTAAGATCTTGTAGCGTAATTTCATTTGTTTGCTGTTTCGGTTGGAGGGAGACGAAGATATACCACAAAAGGTTGCAGCCTGGAAAATATTTAAGATGGGGATGGACAGACGTGCGGGTGGCAGCTGAGTTTTAAACATAAAAAAAGAGAGGAACATTATCCCTCTCTTTTTATGGTTTCCAACCAGCTATCATGAAAGACGATTTAAATATATAGTAGAAAGAGGTTACGATTTTGAGTTCTTCGACTAATAGGATAAAAGCTTAGACCAGTGGGTTAATTATTCGATAAGCCTAATGACAGTCACATTTAATTACCGAAATACTTCAGGTATGCTCTACTTAGTTTTATAACGGAGTCGAAATCAGCACCAAAGATGAATTTCTTTTAGAAGTCCTTCGCGCCATAAAACCTCTTGGGTTCGAGTCCATCCGGATTTGGGTCGGTATTTCTAAAATTAACGCGAATTGTTGGACAATCTCCCGCATTGCTTAATCCGGGTAGCTGATTGCATGGGTGAACAGAAAAGTGTAAATGGGGTAGCCCACCGGTATTACCGGTGTTGCCGGATCTTCCGATAATATCTCCCATCTCGACCACCTCACCTGGGCTTACGAGGACACCCCCATTTGTTAAGTGAGAATATAAAGCAACCGTTCCGTCATCATGGATAATAGTAATCAGGTTAGTACAAGCTGTATTTCCATCTGCACAACCATCAGTTGCCCATCCAACTGTTCCTGATCGGCTCGCGGTGATGCTAGTTCCAATATTCATCGTAAAATCGTATCCATGGCTCCAAAAATTACTATGCCCAAATCCAGAGCAGTTCGCCTGATTGACAAAATATTCACTACCAACTCTGTAGGGAAGTATGTATTGTGAGCTTTCCCAGTCGTTTGTGACGGGCATGCAACTATAAACAGGGACATTCTGATCTTTATTGTCCGAATCCTCCTTACATGACAGGAGAAAAATACTCAGAAATGCAATACAGTACTCCGTTCTACATCCCATAAGCCTACTTTTCAAAACCGAAAAAACTCAAGGCGAAATTATAGGCGTCAATTCCAATCTTTTCTCCAATGATCCTTCCTGGGATATCATCAGCAGGTGGGTGTATGCCTCCCCAAATACGTGAGAGACTAGTTTGATCAGAGGCATCCCGGTAAGTTGCCCATTGTAAAGTAACATCTACACTTGGCCCATTTTCAAATATCAGGAATTCATTCTTCTTTGCATGAAATTCACCCATGCCTCCGGGGAAAAACTCATCCCCCGTAAAAAGAGTCATCACTTCTGCTGCGGCTCGTGAGTAAGTGGAATGTCCGGAGACATATCCGGCAAAAGGCGGGGTCACAAATGTTGGTCTCTGGTAGGGCCACCAGTCATCAGCCAAAATCCAACCCACTCCAGCCACATCTGTTTCCGGATGTAGAATGAAATCCGGTCCTCTCCAGGTTTTCAGTTTGATTTTGCCAATGTTTTTGGGATTTTGGCCAAGACCGGTCCTTTCTGTAATCTGCTCTATATAACCCTCAATCAAGGGCAATCCCGCTGGAGAATAATTAGGAAGATCCGGAGATGTGCTTTGGCCCTGTGAAGCCATATATCGTATGGCACTAATTGGTCTGATATAATCGTACCAGCCCTTGATGCTCCAGGCTGAAATTGCGGCATCGTGCATGGCTCCACCTAATGTAAAGTAGGACTTCACATCCCATTCCAAATCGCTGAGAATTTCACCTTTCCCTCCAAGTCTTTTTTCCAGTTTTGGATGATCCGATACATAGTTGAGAATGGTAAACCAATGTCCGGGAGGTGTCTCAGAATCCGGGCCATCAGCCCAAAACTCCGCCAATACCCGGGCGTAATCTGCCCGTGGCACGATCTGTGGCTCATAAGGTTTGTTGGTATATGGGTTAATATCCCAACCCTTACTGCGGTCACCGCCTTCTATAAAATTGTAGAAGTTGTGGTAGTCTTCCAGGGACTTGGGAAATTCAGCAATGTTGCCAATTGAGGCAGGAGAAATGTCCCACATTACGCTATCTAGTGGATCGAGATGTGAAGCCCATATCGCAACCAACTCAAAACCCCATTGGTACTCAGGTGTCAGCCCTCCACCGTTCTCAGGATCAATATATGGAGGTGGCCCGGGATCATGATAAACTCGATAATCATTTCCAGCTCTATTAAAAATGGTGGCATCTCTATCAGTCAGTGAAAATGGAACCACGTTTCCCCATTCGGGGCCAATGAACTCAGGAGCTTCAGTTAAAATTTCATTACCACTCTGATCAATCAGCAGCTCAAGACCTAGTGTTTGCCACCTGTTTGGATCCTCTAAATCGGGATTTCCTCTTTTGTCTGGAACAAGCATTGGATTGCCAGTTTGGTAGTAACGCGCCTTGTAATCTTTTGCCTCATTAGAGCCATCGTTCAATCCAAATTCTATGAGGCTTTTAGCAATATAATTACCCAGTGCAGCAGGGCTTCTTTTTTTATAATTGGTGGATGTCAGAGCAATCTTATAACCTAAATCATCCATTAATTTCTTTGACAAATCTCTTACCAATTTTTTTCCTGGCGATGATTTGAATCGATGATTAATCAATCGATAAGCTGCATAGCTCATGGCTTCTTCCCTGGCGCTTTTAATGTCCTGCGGCTTAACAATTCCTTCAAATTGGCATTCGAATCCACCAATGGTATTGCCTAAAAAGAATGGTTTTGCTTCATCATCAAATGCTGCCCACGCATCATACAGCGCTATGGAAGTATGAAACAGGTTTCTGGCATGTACAGTTGGGCGGGCATAATCATGACGTATGGCTTCTAGTAATACTTCATTCCATTGCCTCGCCACTGAATGTTGCCCATTCATTAATTGAGGAAATATTAGACAAGTGCCAATTGCCAGGTATTTAATCATTGATTAGTTGGAATGTTTTTCTAAGTCCTTTTCTTAAACAATCAAGAGGCTATTCTACCTCAATATTGAATGAATCAGAATCGAGGTAGAAGGCAAATTTTTCACGAAATGCTTTCATGTCCTGATAATTCAAAGTGACTGTTTCAATAACTTCTTCACCCTCATTAAAAAATTTATTTTCTCCCTTATAGTTATATACAGCAGAATGGCCCAGGTAGTTGTGTCCGTTCTCATCATCCCCCACTCTGTTAACTCCAACGCAATAACTTAGATTTTCGATGGCCCGCCCGGTTAAGAGACCATCCCATGCATTAACACGGGGTGCGGGCCAATTGGCCACAAATACCAATACATCATAATCCAGATCCTTACCGTCAAATGTATTCCTGGCCCAAACAGGGAATCTTAGGTCATAACACACCATCGGACAGATTTTCCACCCATTTAACTCAAAAATTAATCTATCACGACCTGGTGTATAAGTTTCATGCTCTCTAGCCAATCGAAAGGGATGTCGCTTATCATATTCGAAATAGGTCCCATCAGGGAACATGGCAATCAATCGGTTATAATTCTTACCGCTCTCCTTAACAATAAAGCTACCCATCACTGTCGCTTTACTTTGGGCCGCCTGCTGCTTGAGCCATTTAAAAGTCTTGTAGTTCATTGGCTCTGCCAATTGATCCGCATTCATTGAAAACCCTGTGTTAAACATTTCGGGCAGAATGATCAAATCCGTGTAATCCTTGATCGTCCACAATTTCTCTTCAAACATGGCAAGGTTAGCATCGGCATCTTCCCAATGCAGTGCTGATTGTATCAGTGTTATTCTTAAATCTTGCATAGAATTTCAGCTGCTTTTTCCAGCGTCTCGTCAGTTTTGGCAAAACAAAAACGTAAAACATGATCGTCATGCAGATCATGGTAAAATACAGATACTGGTATACTGGCTATGCCGTGTTCTTTGGTGAGAAACTCAGCCATCTCATAGTCGCCTCTATCTGAAATTTGTTTATAGGTCATTAGTTGAAAATAGGTGCCATAGCTAGGTATCGTTTCAAATTTGGAAGAGCTGGTGAGTTGAAGAAATAAATCCCGCTTCTTTTGATAAAATGGGGCAACCTCTTCATAATTCTGAGGATCCATAAGATAATCAGCCAGTGCCCATTGAATAGGAGTATTTACACTGAAATTCAGGAATTGGTGCACCTTTCTTATCTCGGCAGTAATTATTGATGAAGCGACTGCGTAACCAACTTTCCACCCGGTTGCATGAAACGTTTTTCCAAACGAGAAAACGGCTATTAAACGTTCCCTTAAACTGGCATATTTCAGAATACTCTCATGCCGCTTGTTGTCAAAGATGATGTGCTCATATACTTCATCACTTAATATGTAAGTGCCGTACTTATCCACTATAGTTGAAAGTTGATCCAGATCATCACTTGATAGTACAGCTCCGGTTGGATTGTGCGGCGTGTTGATGATGATCATCCTGGTTTTATCGCTCATCAAATCATGTACTTCATCCCATGGAATTGAGAATTCCGGAAACTTCAACTTGATCCTTTTAGGAACTCCTTGATTCAAAAGAACAACCGGTTCGTAGCTGTCATACGCTGGTTCGAATATAATTACTTCATCCCCTGGGTGGACGAGGGCAGTTATGGCACTGTAGTTTGCCTCTGTTGCTCCTCCGGTTATGGTTACCTCCTTCGCAGGATCAATGCTATAACCATACAGTCGATTAATTTTTGCAGCTATTCTTTCCTGTAATAGTGGTACTCCGGGCATCGGTGCATATTGATTATTACCAGAAAGCATCTGCTCATGAATGCCATTGATAAGCGTTTTTGAAACTTCGAAATCCGGAAACCCTTGAGAAAGATTAATGGCTCCATAATCAAGGGCCATTTTTGACATTATCGTAAATATAGATGTTTGTGTATTAGGGAGTTTTGACTGCATCTTTAGTTATAAGATTTTAAAGTTAGAAAGAATCCAAAGAGTTCAATCACCGTAAAAAGAAGAATTGATCTAAATTGGCTGTATGTTCAATTTTTTTAAGAGAAAAAAGAAAGCTCCTAAGAAACCCCCATTAGTAGATCTCAATCAATCACCTTTGACGGCCGGCGATATGGTGGACTGTATGCGCTATGAAATGGGGCTGAGCAAAGTAGTACAAACTGTGGATGGCATTGAATACGAGTCTGTAGCTACCGGAACAAGAGTAAGCTGGGTAAGAATGATTGATGCCTCTACCGAATTCCAAAAGGTCAAGAAAGTTGAAGGGTCGGATGATGGTAAACCAGCCAAGTAACAAGTTAAGTCCAGTTAAAAATCTATACAAGTGTACATTTTCAAGTTTTAGACTGTTCGCAATCGTACTTTTATTAGCGATCTCATTCGATAGCTTGTTTGTATATAGCTGACAATCAATAATATACAAACTTTGGCATAGCAATTGTAAAAGAAGAGTTGTTATGTCATCTACCACCCATACCGAAGAAAGCAAGCCAGGCCGCTATAGAACGCTGGTTTTGATTATTGGTGTGCTCGTCGCACTGGTGATTGGCTTGAGTATATCGGCGTCTGCTTTCACCGAACCCATGGCCATACCGACAGAAGTTTCAGGGAGTAATTCCATCACTTCAATAATATCTGCTCTTAAAATGGGCAGCGCCGCAATGAAGGGATTGTTATAATCCCGATTCTACGGGCTCCATCATTTGCAATTTTACCAGATTATTATATGCCCCTTCATTTAGTAGGGATAATTCATCATGCGTACCGGATTCTACAACCTCACCCTGGTTGAGTACAAATATTTTGTCCACTTTTCTAATGGTGGCCAGCCGATGTGCTATAATGATTGTGGTTCTACCCTTCATTAAGACATCCAGTGCTTGTTGTACCAGGTACTCTGATTCTGAGTCCAGTGAACTGGTCGCCTCATCCAGGATCAAAATTTTCGGGTCTTTCAAAATGGCTCTGGCAATGGCAATGCGTTGTCGTTGACCGCCGCTGAGTTTAACTCCTCTTTCGCCTACCAAAGTTTCCATTCCTTCAGGGAAAGTATTAATAAAATCAAGGGCGTTGGCCTTCCTCGTGGCTTCTTCAATTTCCTCGTCATTTGCATCGAAGTTGCCATAACGAATATTTTCTTTAATGGATCCTCCAAATAAGATCACCTCCTGGGGCACTATGCCAATGTTGCGCCTTAATGCATTGAGGTTAATATCGCTCACCGTATGATCACCAATAATGATCTCACCACTGGTGGGATTATAAAACCGCATCAACAGCTGGATGATAGTTGACTTTCCGGCGCCACTTTGTCCAACCAATGCAACTTTTTGACCAGGGTTGATATCAAGGTTCAGACCTTTTAAAACCTCAACATCACTTCTCGTGGGATAGGAGAAATGCAGGTCTTTGTATGAAATAGATGCGACATCCGGAAAAGGCTCCGCTCCACCGGGACCTATGTCCTCCGCTTTTTCTCCTCGCAATTCCATTATTCTTTCGGTAGCTCCTATGGCCCGCTGAATCTGACCGAATAAGTCGCCCATGCCTGCAATGGATCCACCAATAAAAGTGGTATAAATCACAAAAGACATGAGCCCCCCAACAGTAAGTCCACCACTTTGAACCAGCGTAGCACCATACCACATGACGGCAACCATAGTTCCGAACATCCCAAATATGAGGAAGGAGATAAACCCAGCTCGGTAAGTTGCCCCCTTCATGGCAGCTATCACTACTTTTTTTAATGAGCTCCCGTATCTGGCCATCTCAAAAACTTCACTGGTAAAAGCTTTGACGGTCTGTATGGACTGCATGGTCTCTTCCACTACAACATTGGAAGCTGCCAGTTCATCCTGGGTGATTTTGGATAATTTCCGAATGAATTTGCCGAAAATCATCGTGATGATTATCACTGCAGGCAAAGTAGCCAGCATGAAAATGCTCAATTCGGGAGTGGAGTAAAAAATGAAGATGATTCCAATAACCAACGTTGCAATTTGTCTCACGAATTCCGCCAGGGTGATAGACATGGTATCTTTCAACATAGTGACGTCTGATGTCATCCTACTCATCAATTCGCCTGTCCTCCGTGAATCATAAAACGTAATAGGCAGAGTCATCAATTTCTGATAAAGATCCTTTCGAACATCAGCCATGGCCATTTCACTTACCCGAGTAAAAAGTAGTACCCGAAAAAACGAAATAACACTTTGAGCAACGCAAATGATCACTAAAATCAAGGCAATGGAAGAGATCTCATTGATTATCCAGGTCTTCCCGGAAGCAACATCAACTAGCTTTCCTACCATATAAGGAAAGGTTAGTAGAACCGCACTGGATAACAGGAGAAATAAAAGTCCGGTAAAAAATTGAACACGGTATGGGATAATATAGTGGTAAATCCCATAGAGTTTGCCGAGGTTTTCCCCGGTTAATTTTCTTTTCTCTTCTTCCTCCAATACATTCCTCTTTTTACTCATAATTATTCATGACTCAAACAGCAAAAGTATATGATCATGATTGATTAACTATTCGTTAGTATTATTGTAATGGGACACTTCCCATTTATTAAGTACAATCCTATGTATATAAAAGTTTAAACCATGTTTACACTTCAAAAAATTCTCGTTTGCCTTGATCTGACTCGTATGGACGAGTTTGTGGTGAAATATGCTGGTTTGGTGGCTACAACCATGAAAAGTAAGGAAGTCTATTTCTTCCACGTCAACCCTCAATTGGACATTCCACAATCTCTATCAGAAAAATATCCAGAGCTTTATGGACCTCCAGGAAGCAATTTTCCAGATCGAATGGAGAAATCAGTAGCCAAGTATTTCCCAAATTATAAAGATCATAATGCCAAATTCATCCATCGGGAAGGAAGCCCGTCTCAGAAAATTCTCGAATGGTCTGAAATCGGCGATATGGATCTAATTGTAATGGGGAAAAAATCAGAGCTGAAAGGAAAGGGAGTGAACCCCAAAAAAATCGCAAATATTTCACATTGCTCAATTCTTTTTGTTCCAGAAGGCCTCAAAATCTCTTTAGACAAATTGTTTGTACCCATAGACTTTAGTATAAGGTCAAAAACTGGAATTGATCAGGCACTTGCCTTTAGAAAAAACAATAAAGCCGAAATTATCCTGCAGCATGTCTTCTTTGTTCCACAGGGATACCACTATACCGGAAAGACCCAAGAGGAGTTTGCCATAATCATGAGGGAAAACTCTAAAAAAGATTATGAGAAATTTATGACCAGGAATGAGTACAATCCCGACGATTTTGAAGACATCTACACTTTTGATGATGATGATTCGCCAGCTGATAAGATATACCTGGAGGCACTCAACCACGAAGCAGATTTGATCATTCTGCCATCAAGAGGAAGAACCAAAGCTGCTTCAATGTTATTGGGCAGTGTAGCCCTGGAACTTCTGAAGTACAGTGAAAAGATACCCTATATGGTAATTAAAGATAAAAGAGAGAACATGAGCTTCTTCCAGGCCCTAATGAAAGTATAACTAAAACTTCAAATTAGCTTCTAACATATAGGTAGTGGTCTCCCCAAAAAGTATGCTTTGATCGCCTGATATAGAATAAGAAGTTAATACCGGCACATCATTTCTATTGGCAAAGACCAATTGAAGAGCTCTTGAACTGGTGTAAAGTGAATTATGGCTTGATGACTCAATCGTAATTTCACGGGGAGTCTTAGATCCTACCATAAAGGAAACTTCAAAGGCCTTCACCCCATCCTGACTCTGGTCTTTTAAGGTGTAACTGATTTTATTATCGCTAACCGCTTCATCAAATGCTCCCACCAAAGAGGGTTTGTTGATATCACTCTCAAAGAAAATTTCTAACTCATTGGCCCATTGTGTACTGTCCAATATCGATTCGGATTGCTCTACCTGCTCATCGAGGGAGACTCTTTTGGTTACAGAAGGCTGTAACTCTGTAAGTAGATTGACCTGTGCTGACAACAATGGTTTCAATTCAAAGTAAATGGCTAATTCATCCTCCGGGCCGCCAATACATGAGTTGAAGAACAAAGTAATCCCGATGATCACAGATCGAATCAATAGGTTATTCATTCTTCTCTTAGATTAGAATATTTCCGGTCATCTCTTCAGGTATATCAACACCCATCAAGGTTAAAATGGTTGGAGCCAGATCACCGAGTTTGCCATCACTAATTGGCCCGGCAAAATCGCTATCCACCAAAATACAGGGCACAAGGTTGGTGGTATGCGCCGTATTTGGAGAACCATCCGGGTTGATCATGATATCAGAATTTCCATGATCTGCAATAATGATGGTGGTATATCCATTGCCCAAAGCAGCACTTACTACCGCCTCAGTACATTGATCAACTGTTTCACAAGCCTTAACTGCCGCCTCAAAAACACCAGTGTGCCCAACCATATCAGGATTGGCAAAATTCAGACAAACAAAGTCTACGTCGCCTGCTTCCAACTCGGGAATGATCTTATCACGTATATCCCGGGCACTCATTTCCGGCTGTAGATCGTAAGTAGCAACCTTTGGTGATGGGCATAATATTCTCTTCTCACCTTCAAATTCATCCTCTCTCCCTCCGGAGAAAAAGAAGGTCACGTGTGGATATTTTTCCGTCTCTGCAATTCGGATTTGCTGCTTGCCATTTCTACTCAAGACCTCACCCAAAGTGTTGTTCAAATTGTCTTTCCCAAATAATACATGCACTCCCTTAAAAGTGTTATCATAGTTGGTCATGGTTACGTAGTAGAGGTCCAGTTTTTTCATACCATGGTCAGCGAAATCTTCCTGGGTTAATACTGTAGTAATTTGTCTGCCCCTATCAGTTCTGAAATTGAAGCATAAAACCACATCTCCCGATTCAATTGTCGCTAGTGGTTCTCCATCATTATCTACTGCTACAATTGGTTTGACAAACTCGTCAGTCACACCATTCTGGTAAGAATCTTCCATAGCTGACAATACGTCCTCTGTTTTTACGCCAATTCCATTGACCATGGCATCATATGCCAGTTTTACCCTTTCCCATCTCTTGTCACGATCCATAGCAAAATAACGACCAGTGATGCTGGCTACCCGGCCAGTGGATTGATCCAGGTGGTCCTGTAAATCTTTCAAATAAGCCTTGCCTCCCTTTGGATCGGTATCCCGACCATCAGTGAAAGCATGAATAAAAACATCAGACAAACCATAAACATGGGCAGCAGCGCACAACCCTTTTAAATGGTTAATGTGACTATGAACACCACCGTCTGAGAGTAATCCAAAGAAGTGAACTTTTTTGTGGTTGCTTTTAGCATATTCAAATGCTTTTTGCAGTTCCGGATTTGATGCCAAAGTGCCATCCTCTGCCGCTTTGTTGACCTTTACCAAATCCTGGTACACTATTCTGCCAGCCCCTATATTCATGTGGCCCACTTCTGAATTCCCCATTTGCCCTTCGGGAAGGCCAACCGCCAGTCCGGATGCTTCCAGCTTGCTATTAGGATATTTCGGAAAGAGGGAATCGACAAAAGGTGTTTTAGCCTGTGCGATAGCGGAAATAGAGGGATCACTTCCCAAGCCCCACCCATCCAAAATCATCAGGATTACTTTCTTATTCATGGTGCAAATATAAGGGTACAAGGCCCGAGATAAGTAAGTAAGATCTGGGAATTAAAACAAATTTGAGAAGACGAGTTGGACAGTTGCACAATTTAACCGTTTACAAACGACAAATATTCATTAATACACTGTAAGATTTGAATGGCGTTATTTGCTAATATTTCAATTATATTTATTCACAGTAGCTATAATGAAAATGAGTTCAACTAGTGACTCATTCAGATGTTGGACCATAATTTAAAACTCACATGAAAATTGCGGTTACAGCAGCAAATGGACAATTAGGTTCTTGTACTGTAAATGAACTTAAAAAAGAAATTGGAGAAGAGAACGTAATTGGGATCGTACGATCACCTGAAAAAGCTTCTCACCTTGGTATTGAAGTTCGAAAAGGTGATTACAATAACCATGAGGATTTTTATGCAGCTTTAAAAGGAATTGATTCGGTACTGCTTATTTCAGGAATGGACGATCCGCAAAAAAGAATCCAACAACATAAGAACGTAATTGATGCTGCCAAACAAAATAATGTAAGCAAAATAGTGTATACCAGCATTGTTGGAAATGAAGAAGAAACTGCATTCAGCCCAATTGTCAAAAGCAATCGTCAGACTGAAAAAGATGTACGAGACTCAGGGTTGAAGTGGGTTATTGGTAGAAATGGAATTTACATTGACCCTGACCTTGAATATATCGATACTTATGTAAAAGAGGGTGAGATTAGAAACTGTGCAGGTGATGGAAAGTGCGGCTATACCAGCAGAGCAGAATTAGGTTTTGCGTATACGCAAATGCTGTTGAACGACATACACAACGAACATACATACAATTTGCTAGGCGAAC
>JAJCYL010000353.1 GCA_029262955.1 Cytophagales bacterium
CAGTATAATACTTCAAAACATCTTTAGTGGGAATAGCGAAATCATAAAATCCTTCCTCCCTATCCTGCTGATATACCCAGGTCTGAATGGATTTTCCATCAAATTCATCGACATACTGAACCGCAAAATCAGCTACCCCAAGCACGTATAACCAATTGGATATTGGTACAGACTGTTTCCAATGAGTCAATTTCATACCATTGATCAAATTAGATTCTTCCTGTAAAAGGCCATTGGATATCACCTGGTAATGGTTAGGAGCAGTCACTATAAACTCACATGTGGCCTTGTCGTAAGGATGATCAACGGTAGGTAACCAATTGCGGGCTTTATTAGGCCAATTGTCACTAAAAAAAGTGCGGTCTCCGTGTTTATTTTCGCCAATAATGAGACCTGTTGCTGGTACTCCCTTGTAATTGACTGTGATTATAATGTTCTCATTGGTTTTACCAGACTTGTCCAGCTCCACCAATAACACATCATTCTGATGGGTATAAGAAGCTTTGACACCATCTACCAACAAAGATTCGACAGTCATTCCTTTCCCTTCCAAAGCAGGCGACTTATTGATCAAATCAAGTCTAACCTGATTGATTCCAGCATTCCTGAAAGCGATTTCAATTTGTGTTTTCCCAATAATTTCATCTGTATTATCACTAAGAGTGAATGAAAACGAGTAGTGGATGATATCAATATTCTTGTTTTTGGGATAGGTGTCAGCTGAAGCATTAACCAGTATTGTAAACAAACAAATGGTGAGCGACAACTTGATACGGTAGCTTAAATTCATAAACAAGTTTATGGAATTTGAAGCAAACGATTATCCTTGACGGTTATTTGATCATGATTTTCGAATGGTTAGATGTGGATTTTGGCAACTGTACTGTTGACTATTAGTCCGGGGATTAAAAAACGAGCAATAATACCGAAACAAAAAGACCGCCATTTCTAGCGGTCCCATATCTACACAGCTGATTAATATCTTATTGGTTAAGTTGAAGCCCGGCAAGTATATGGGCACCAACCAGGCACTTCAAATGTTACACAAGCGCCTAAATTGAGCAGAATTACCTATTGATTTTCGTGATAAACAGTGATCTACCAGGTAGAACTCCTCATTTTACTTACTGCCCTCATTACATCTTTTTGGCTAATTTGACCTACTAGCTTTCCAAATTTGTCAATAACAGGCAATCTACGGAGTCGTAGATTTAGAAATGTTTGACCAACTTCAAACACATTAGTGCCAGGATCAATGGTCATGACTTTCGTAGACATGTGGTCCTTTACCTTACCAGATAACGTCGGAATATTATCATATTTACCCTTTACAATCTCTTTAAGGCAATCACCTTCTGAAATTACTCCTACTACCTCGTTCTTATCATTAACAACCGGAGCCCCTGAGATCTTATTGGACAACAACTTGTCGATAACTTCATAAATAGGTTGATCTGGTTTGAATGTAATTAAGTTGGTTGACATCCAATCTGAAACTGCTACAAGCTGTTTTCCTGAGCTTTTAACTTTTTCAATTACAGCACCTTGATAGCTTTTGACCATATTACATTGGTTTATATTGAGAACATATAATATACTCACTCCCAGTAAATTATACAAATTTTTCGTATCAACGATATTCAAATATTAATTCATTTAAGGTCAGATTTTATATAGTTATTGAGGGCTAATACATCTTTTTTTTAACGACTTCGTACTAATATACCGATTGGTATTTTAATATTTGCCCTACAATGTCAAAAGCGGAAAGAACTACACAATATATAATTGAAACAGTTGCACCAATTTTTAATAGAAATGGCTACTCCGGCACAAGTTTATCCGACATAACAGCAGCGACAGGCCTTACAAAAGGTGCTGTTTATGGAAATTTTGAAAATAAAGAAGAGTTAGCCTTGCAGTCATTCAATCACAACTTAAGGTTGGTGATGGACAAATTAGCTGAGGCAATGAATTCAGAGCACAGTATAGTCCTCAAATTAAATGCCCTAACTAAATTTTATCGTTCGTACCCGGTATTGACATCTCCTATTGGTGGTTGCCCTTTGCTTAATGTTGGTATTGATGCAAATCACCAAAATGAAGTTTTAATGAATAGAGTGAGAGAGGTGAATCTTAAGCTCCTGAAGAATATGTCTAATCTGCTTCAAGAAGGCATCGACAATGGAGAAATAAACCCATTTATCAATACCATGAAATACGCGGGACGTATAATAGCCATGATTGAAGGAAGCGTTTACATGACTTTTACTTTGAATGATGATTCTTACATAATCGATATTATGGACCATATTGATCAAATGATTGAAACAGAATTAAAAAAATAATTTTTTTTGCTCATAAATATACCAAACGGTATATTTTAACTAGATGACTATGAAAATATATCTACTTGTTTTACGCCTTTATTTCAAAGTGATTTCTTATGCCTTTCCTCGAATAGCTTCCTATCAGGCCTTCAACCTGTTCCAACGTCCTCTATTTCGAGTTACTCGCCCTCTGGAAAAGCAATTTTTAGCAAGAGTTAAAAGCTTCCAAATTGACCATACACCCGAACCAATTGATTGCTTCGAGTTAGGAAATAGTGGTGGTGAAATAGTGATTTTAATCCACGGGTGGGAATCCAATGCGGGAAGTATGTCTGCGATTGCCACTTCACTGGCAGACCAGGGTTATAGGGTTGTCTTGTTCAACCTTCCGGCCCACGGTGAGTCCAAATTGAAA
>JAJCYL010000354.1 GCA_029262955.1 Cytophagales bacterium
TTCATACATGATTGAACCAATAAATGACTTACCAGTTCCTTTTAATCCAATTAAAATATAAATGGGTTGTCATATTAGAATGAAAGAATATAATTCTGTTTATCTCGAACGGGCAAAAAAAACAATAAGCCACAATGGAACAAATCAATAGTCAGCGTAACCTCATTCAAAGACTTCAACTTATTCCAGGCCTGTTCCATTCCCTCAGACCAGTGAATATCGCCAATAACTAGAATTGAAGAGGGAAGCATTTTAGGCAATAACATTTCTGTGTATCTCATGGTTGCCTCAAAAGTATGGTTGGCATCCAAATAAGCTAGATCAATATGCTCAACCTGAAGAAGATATTTAGGTAACAGCTCATCTATTGGCCCTAAATGGCAATGCACGTTATTTCTATCTTTCAAATGTTGGTTAGCCAGTTCATAAATGGCTGGTGAACCTTCGAATGTATCTATACGAGCGTCCTCTCCTATTTTGGCCAAATATTGAGTAGTTAGACCTAAAGATGTTCCAAGTTCCAAAACCTGTTTTGCTTTCAGGTAGGTGCCACATTGGTACAACAACCGTGAGAGCTTCTTTTCAGAAGAAGCGGTCTTAACTATTTCGGAAACTTTCCTTTCTTCTGAGGATGAATAAACGGATCCCGCACCCAAATCATTCACAGTGATATGACTGTTATCTTGAGAAAATCTATTTCTTAGTTGATCTACTTTGGCTATTATAGGTTCTGATCTGGCCTTACCTATTACTTGATTATAAAATCTATAAACAAATGGTGGATGTAGACTATGGGCATTGACGGCTGTCAACCAATATTTAAGAAATCGAAGAAGAAATTTTAGTTGTTCAGAGGAGGCCACATTAGTTGAGCCGATATGGAGCTGTCATGGTGAATTCAGGAATATTGACTTTGAATCTACGTCCGTCAAGAACTCTTTCCATTAAATAGGTACCATACATTTTGCCCAGACCTGATTTCAGGTTACAACCAGAAACATACTGGTGAGTCTGGCCGGGTTCCAAAGTTGGCTGTTGCCCAACAACCCCTTCACCCTCTACTTCTCTGTTTTTAAAAGCACTGTCATGAATATGCCAATGCCGACGTAAAAGTTGTATGGTATATTCACTCTTATTGGTAATGGTAATACGATAGGTAAAGACAAAGTGATATTGCCTCGGACTAGAATATTCCGGCTGGTACTCAGTTTCTACACTGACTTCTACTCCTTTAGTTATCTCGCTTACCATTTAAACAAATGCATTTCCAAAAATACAGAAATCAATTGCAAATAGCCGATGATATCTCATCGATTATCTGGCGTTGACATCTACATAATCTCTTTCGTTTGCGCCGGTATAAATTTGTCGAGGTCTGCCAATTGGCTCATTATTCTCTCTCATTTCCTTCCATTGCGCAATCCAACCTGGCAATCTACCAAGAGCAAACATTACTGTGAACATGTTGGTAGGAATACCCAACGCTCTATAAATTATTCCTGAATAGAAATCCACATTAGGGTAGAGTTTCTTTTCAACAAAGTATGGGTCTTCTAATGCTGCCTCTTCAAGCCCTTTAGCAATCTCCAGGATAGGATCATTAACACCAAGTTTTAATAGTACACTATCCGCTGCTTTTTTAATGATCTTCGCTCGAGGATCGAAATTTTTATAAACGCGGTGTCCAAAACCCATCAGTCTGAAAGTGTCGTCTTTGTCTTTGGCCTTATTCAAATATTTCTTGGTGTCACCACCATCATTTTTAATAGCCTCTAACATTTCAATCACTGCCTGGTTCGCTCCACCATGCAATGGACCCCAAAGGGCACTAATGCCAGCAGAGATTGAGGAAGCCAGGCTTGCCTGAGATGATCCTACTATTCGAACCGTTGAAGTAGAACAATTTTGTTCGTGATCGGCATGGAGAATCAATAATTTCTCAAGTGCGGCAGAAACCACCGGATCGGCTTCATAGTCTTCCGATGGAAGTGCAAACATCATTTTGAGGAAATTCGAGCAATAATCAAGCCTGTTATCCGGATAGATGACTGGATGACCTTTTGCGTTTTTGTGAGCCCAAGCGGCAAATGTTGGCAACTTCGCCATCATTCTAATGATTCCCATATCTACCGATTCCCAGGAACGGTTAGGGTCTAAAGCCTCAGGATAAAAAGCTGTCAATGCGGTGACCATCGACGACAAAACACCCATGGGGTGGGCTGCCGAAGGAAAGCCATCAAGAATGGTCTTGAAGTCCTCATGAACTAAAGTGTGCTCTCTTATGTTTTGTGTAAATTCCTCATATTTCTGCTTTGAAGGCAGGTCTCCATAAATGAGGAGATAGGCCACTTCCAAAAAAGTGGACTTCTCTGCAAGTTGCTCGATTGGATACCCACGGTATCTTAAAATACCCTTTTCACCATCCAAGAATGTTATTGCACTGGTGGTAGCACCTGTATTTTTGTATCCCGGATCAAGTGTGACCAGACCTGAGACTGATCGTAACGTTTTTATTTCAATGGCCTTCTCGTTTTCAGTTCCTTCAAATACTGGCATTTCATACACCTGACCATCAAACCTTATCTCCGCTTTAGACATATTCCTTTAATTAATTCTTATTGTAATGATATTAAGAGTGAAAAAATACTAAAAAGCTAACTGTTTTCTATAATTAATTGTTTCCAAGAATAAGTGGAAGGCCATCTTTTCCACTACCAACAATCACTACTTTAGAGTTAGGTGATTTAGATAAATCCAATGTTGCTTCAATTCCTCTCATTCTCAACAGTTCTGGTGTTAAACTGTTATTTATAATTTTGTTTGCGGCTGCTTCCCCTTCGGCAGCAATTCTTTTACGTTCAGCTTCACTCAGTTCCTTATCCAATCGAAACTGATAAGCAAGGGCTTCTTGCTCCTGCTGAAGCTTGCTTTCAATAGCCTGCTTGATTTTTTCAGGAAGATTAATAGAGCGAATCAATAGCGCCTTCATTTGAATGTTGTTATTTTCACTACCAAGTACCTCAGCAGTCTCCATCTTGATCGCAGTTTCCACCTCTGACCTTTTAGTTGAATAAATCTCTTCTGCTGTAAACCTGCCCATCACCTGTCTCACACTTGATCGCACTTCTGGTATTACTAATCTATTGACATAATCTCTACCGAAAGTTTCTTGAATCTCACCAATTCGGTGATAAACAGGGTGAAAACGAACGGACACATCCACCGCAATTGATAAACCACTCTTATCCAAAACGTCCATTGTTTCTTCCGCCTGATTCTCAGTTACATCGTAAATAAAAACTTCGTTCCAAGGTGCTTTCACGTTGAATCCTGGAGCTATCACATTCTCTTTATCCAAACCACCCGCAAACTTCTTAAAAATTACTGCCCGTTCACCCGGTCTAATGGTAAAAAATAGGCTTGATGATAGGTATATTATGGTAATAAAAGCAATAAAGCCAACTACGATTAAAGGAAGAAACTTACGGTTATCCATTAGAATTTCAATTTTTTATGAACTGCAAATGTATAGCTACTACAAGTGCATGACAAATGTTAAATAGTGTAATCAATAGATCATTTAAAGTCTTGACTTGAGAAAAGACCACGGCTGTAGAAGACATTTGGGTGGTGAAGTCAGTGAAAGTCCAGATATGAGCTCAATCGAGTATGTACCAATCAAAAGCTCGGGCTCTCTGGTTGTGTCCCACTATCTCTCTATTAATCACATTTCTCAACATGCTATCTCCTTTCTCAAAATCAGGTGCTTGTCCAATGATATTAAGATTATTTCACTAAATCCTGGTAGGCAAATGTTAGGAAATCCTTCGTTTTGATAAATGCACCATCCCATTTCTTATCATATTTTTTAGTAATCCCGGATGACAATATTTCATCCAGGGCTTTTCCTTTTTCTATGGATTTTTTGACCTGATCTCTGATATCAGTTAAGACATCTCTGAATTCGATAATATCAGATTTGGTCGACAATTGGCCATGTCCGGGGATTACTTTGGTGTCGTCATTTATCATGGTAAGGACTTCATTCAAATTTGCGATCATACCATTGACAGATCCGCCTGCAGAAATATCAACAAAGGGATAGCCATATCTTACAAATGTATCTCCCATATGGATAACATTAGCCCTCTTAAAATATACCACTGCATCGCCATCGGTGTGTGCGGGAGGTGCATGGTGTATCATAATCTCCTCCTCGTTGAAATAGTAAGTCAGGTCATCTGAGAATGTTACAATTGGCCAGGCAATTTTAGGGCTGGCTTCTACCTTATTTTGCTGAAAGGCCATAAACTGATCAGTGCTTACCCTTGTTCTTACATTGTCGTGTGCAATTATTATACTCCCATCCTTTCCGAATTCCACATTCCCTCCTGCATGGTCGAAGTGCCAGTGGGTATTTACCACGTATTTGATGGATTTCGGTGACAGTGCTTTAATCGCAGCCTTTATTTTGTCTGCCAAAGGAGCATATTGATTATCAACTATCATTACTCCATCTTCTCCTACCAAAACCCCAATATTGCCACCTCGTCCCTCAAGCATAAAGACATTGCCAGCAACCTTGGTGGTCTTAATTTCAACAGATTCCCAATCCTGGCCATTTGAACTAAAAGCCATAAAAGCTAATGAAGTGAGCAATATGAGATTTTTCATTTTGAATCGTTTACATGTTGACTCAGCACCCAGTATGCTAAGTAGCTACAATATATTAATTATTGTTTGGTTCAAATAATAACCTGGTATTTGGATCGAGTTCAACATTGGTCACATGCCAATCCGTGTCAAGTTTGAATTCTTCCATTTGTCTACTTACCTCAATGCGCTTCACCACTCTGGCCCCATCCGATGAAGTCAATTGTACCTCCAGTGGGAAGGTAAAAGGTCTTTCTTGCATTTGGGTAACTTTGAATCGAAATACCTCATCTTGCTGTTCCCATTCAGTTCTAAGTACGGGGTGGCCGGCTTTAAAAAGCCACTGTTGAAAAAAGGTCTCCAAATTCTTCCCCGAAACATTTTCCATAATTCGTTGAAAGTCCGAGGAAAGTGCATTCGCATATTTAAAACGATCATAGTATAACCTAATTCCTTTATCAAAATTCTCATCTCCAACATTATTTCTCAGCATATGCAAAAACCAAGATCCTTTTTGGTAAGAATTCGCATTCAGCAATTTCATATAATCGATAACAGAAGTATCCACAATTGGCACTAATTTCTCCTTTGAAAAATCAATCACTTTCTTTCTATCTGTCTCTAAACGCTGCTTCAACACCTCATCCCCATAAATGTCTTCAGCGTACAAATGCGTCATGTAGGTGGCAAAACCCTCGCTTAACCATACATGATGCCAATTGGCTTCTGAGGCAGAGTTTCCAAACCACTGATGAGCAATTTCATGGGTAATTAAGAATTCCCGTTCACGTTTCCCGGTTACCGAGTTTTCAAAATAAAATATGTTGCTGGCATTTTCCATCCCCCCGAACCTCGTTTTCGATTGCACATTGGCTAGTTTTTGAAAGGGATACTCCCCTATTCTTTTTATTAAATAGCCCAAAATTTCAACTGCTGGTTTAAAGTCATAAAAACCATCTTTCTCATTTTGAGGGTATACCCAGGTCGATACCGGTATGTCATTCACTCTGCCAGCCTCTTCAGTTGAAAATGACGCCACCCCGATAACCATTACTTTGGTTGGTAGCAGAACATCCGTTTTCCAATGTGTTTTTTTGAAGTTGTCAGGAAGCGCTTTCTCACTAATTTTTATTCCATTAGCAACAACATCATATTGCTCCGGTGCCGAAATGATGAATTCAGTAGCCTTATCAGATGGATGATCCACAAGGGGCAGCCAAAATTTACCCCTATCCGGCCAATTGTCTCCAAAAAATGTACGTTCACCGAATTTATTCCTCCCAATGACCAGTCCGTCTTCTGGTATGCCACTGTATTTTATTCGAAATGATCGCTGATCATCGGTCCAAATCCTTTTCCTAGGATAAATAGTTAAAAAATCATCTTCTTGCTCAAAATTTAACGATTTTGAATTAGAGGTGATTTCGGCTACTTCCATCCCCTTGTCATTCCAACTGTCAAATGACATCAAATCGAGGTCGAATTTTTTAATATCATCTACCTTGAATTTAATATCAATGGTAGCAACAGCATCAATTCTATCAGTAGTATCATTCAAAACAATCTCAAAGCGGTAGTGCTGAACATCAAGCTGATTGAACCTGGAAAGATGTCTCTGGGCTGAAGTTTGTAGCGCCCAACCGGCGAAAACCAGAAGGGCAACGAGGCGTGTACAGATAGCTGGCATGATTGACAAACCTACAAACATTGAGAGTTAAAGACTTTCAAAATTTCCATTGACGGCTCTTATGCAAGACACTTCTTAGGAAGTTTTCAAATTAACGGGTTGCAATTCGATAAAATCGCAATGCATGCATTCGAAATGAGATTACTCTAACATTATAATACTCAAAGGCTATATTTGCACTCCTAAATTTTGTTTGACTAAAAGCAATCCAAAACAATGAAATTCAGACCCGGTGTTCTTCATGGTGATGAGGTAACTGAACTACTCAAATATGCCAATGAAAACGATTTCGCATTGCCTGCCGTAAATGTGATAAATACCAATACCGTAAATGCAGTCTTAGAAACTGCCAAAGCGGTTAATTCTCCCGTTATAATTCAATTTTCAAATGGAGGAGCTGCATTTTATGCCGGCAAGGGACTTTCAAATGACAATCAAATAGCAGCGGTTGCCGGTGCAGTGTCCGGTGCACAGCATGTACATTGGATGGCCGAAAAATATGGCGTCACCGTAATATTGCATACCGACCATTGCGCCAAAAAACTCCTCCCCTGGATGGACGGCATGATGGATGAAAACGAGAAGTATTTTGAAAAGAATGGCATGGCACTTTATAGTTCACATATGCTTGACTTATCGGAAGAACCGATCAAAGAGAACATTGCAACCAGTAAGCAATACCTGGAAAGAATGGACAAAGTAGGCATTACGCTCGAGATTGAACTAGGTGTGACTGGAGGAGAAGAAGACGGTGTTGACAATACCGAAATTGACAATTCCATGCTATATACACAGCCAGAGGAAGTATCTTATTCTTATGAAGAGCTTAAAAAAGTAAGTAACAAATTCACTGTCGCTGCTGCTTTTGGCAACGTACACGGAGTCTATAAGCCTGGAAATGTGAAGCTTACACCCAAAATTTTGAAAAATTCACAGGACTATATCCAGGAAAAATTTGGTACTGGACCAAATCCTGTAAATTTTGTATTCCATGGC
>JAJCYL010000355.1 GCA_029262955.1 Cytophagales bacterium
ACCGATTGACTTCAGGTTTTTCAATTCTAAATTTTCTAAAGAACTGACATCTGCTATTACTCTGGGAACATTACTTGCTCCAAAATTCTCCACTTCTTCGGTGACTCTTCTTTTGTAGGAGAATGGGTCAATTGGTATTTGTGAAATAGGTTTGATCGGATCATGCCCTGCTCGTTTCGAATACCGCTCAACAAGCGCAATGGCAACGGGTGCTTCAAATTCAGGGTCTTCAGTTAACGATACTCTAACCGTGTCACCCAACCCATCTTCTAATAAAGTACCAATGCCCACAGCTGATTTGATTCTACCATCTTCACCTTCTCCGGCTTCAGTTACTCCAAGATGGAGTGGGTAATCTTTGAGCTTTTCTTCTTGAAGTTTTTGAACCAAAAGTCGATAGGCCTGTACCATAACCTGGGTATTACTGGCCTTCATGGACAAAACAATGTTGAAATAGCTTTCATCTTCGCAAATTCGAAGAAATTCCAATGCGGATTCGACCATTCCGAGGGGCGTATCACCGTATCGACTCAAAATTCTATCAGAAAGTGAGCCGTGGTTTGTCCCTATTCTCATAGCCGTTCCATACTCTTTGCAGATTTTCACCAATGGAGAGAACCGATGTCTGATGCGCTCAATCTCTGAGTTATATTGATCATCAGAATATTCTATGATATCAAACTTCTTCTTATCAACGTAATTTCCGGGGTTCACTCTTACCTTTTCTACAATTCTTGCAGATAGTTCTGCGGCATTGGGTGTAAAGTGAATATCTGCGATAATTGGGGTTTGATAGCCCCGGTTCTTGAGTTCATTTTTAATGTTCTCAAGGTTTTTGGCTTCATTCAAACTTGGCGCAGTAATTCTAATATACTCACATCCGGAGTTAATCATTCTAATTGCCTGCTCAACTGAACCTTTCGTATCCATGGTGTCAACTGTAGTCATCGATTGAATTCTAATGGGGTGACCATTGCCCATTGGAGTATCACCTATTTGGACCTCAATGGATTCCCTCCTCGAATATTTGACTAAGCTATTGCAGTAAAGAACTGGTGATTTCATTGCCGATATATCACTATTCATTTTTTGATTATGCAGTACAATTAATGGATACAAATTTACGCTAACGCAATGGCATAAACAGTCACGGCTTTGGTTTTCTACCGAATTATTACAGGTTTTACCTATTTGTCATCCCAACGACCGGAATGTTTGTCAACCTGATCAACAATTTCCTGCATTTTATATTTTGTATAGACACCTTCAGTACTATATAGGATTTTGCCTTCTTTGTCTAAAACAAAAAAATAGGGATTGTCTTTTCTTCCAAGACTAAGAGCAGATTTTAATGGCTTAAAGTCATCGGTTGAAATTAATGTGTGTTTATAATATCCGGGATCAAGATTCTTATTTAAGCTAGATTCTACTTTGCCTTTTGCAGATTTGGCCAATCCCTTTAACAATGCGATAAAGTAAATATTCACATCATAAGGGACACTTGGCATAAAAGTAGACGAGGGCGGGTTTATAAAATTCCGATAAATAGGCTCTAGCCAGTCCTTAAGATACTTGTCTGATTTTGCGGAATAAGCTAAAGCAACTAAAGTGACTTTGCCCTTTGTATCTGAGGGTATAGTGATTGAATTGTCCTCAAGAGTTTCACCCATTATGTAAGGAAAAACTTTTTGAGCTTTGGCACTCAAACAGAAGATTGAAATGGCGAGAATCAGACGGGCAGATTTCATAATTATATCAATTTAATCTAAGAATTCCTAGAGGCATGTAAATACAAAATTTCGATTTTTGACCCATCTGGTCAAAATGAAACCAGCGAAATACCCCGATGGCTTTGCCTCGGGGAAGTTGGTTTCAAGAAATTTTTAATTTAGAAATGAAATTACCTCTAACAACCTTTAATTTAATGGGATCATTTAAGTTTATTTCATCAAACGTTATTAATCGATGTTAAAGTGATTGTATGGTGTATCTGATATTGATATTTGTGTTTACTTTAGGTATGCATGGACTAAACGTTGGCGATAAAGTACCGTTATTTGAGTTAACAGACCAGGACAACAAGCAGGTTAGAATTGTTGATATAATAGGAACGGGTCCCATTGTTATTTATTTCTATCCAAAAGATGACACGCCGGGATGCACCATTGAGGCATGCTCCTTTAGGGATCAATATGCAGAATTTGAAGAGTATGGGGCAAAGATATTTGGCATTAGCACTGATAGTCCGGCGGATCATCTTGAATTTAAAAGGAAATATAATTTGCCCTATACACTATTAAGTGACCCCAAGAAGGAAGTTCAGCAATTATTTGGGGTAAAAAGGAATTTCCTTGGTCTATTGGCGGGTAGGGTCACTTATGTAGTAGATAAGGATGGTAAAGTTGTCCATATTTTTGAATCTCAAATTCGCCCAAAAAAGCATATAACGGAAGCGTTAAATATACTAAAAGGGTTGATTTAGCCATTAAACAGGGATAGGAGATCAAATTGCTGCCTAAGTTGTTGAGAGGTAGCACTTTTTATTGGTTGACCTATTAGGTAAAAAATCGAAAATCTATTATTTTTAGCTGATAAACTTTTAATATTTTAATCAACAACAACATGGACAAGTTTTTAAAATTCTTTACATTCAGCTTATTTGCTGCATTGATCGTTTTCGCCAGTTGTGGCGGGGGCGGAGATGA
>JAJCYL010000356.1 GCA_029262955.1 Cytophagales bacterium
TCGTATCTTCCTTCATTCAGAAATCCATTTGGAATAGTTCCCACCAACTCATATTTACCTAGTTGCTGAAAATCATTTCGAACATTACAGTCCACCTGCTGGGATCTAAAAACTACGTCATGGTTTTTTATTAAATCAAAACCAACTTTTACATTATTTATGCTTTCCAAAGCCCTTAATACAAACTTGATAGCCACGCTCTCGCTTGATTTGAATTTTTTCTTTGGATTACCTAAAACATCCGTCATATTCACACTCACCAAATGAAGTTGCTTAATAGATAAACTGTCATTAACCCACTTCGTAATATTCTCTCCTAAATTGCCTTTGTTTACATAATGATCAATTGCGGTAACAGTCTTTCCGTAAAAATCTATCTCCCCCTTATTTAAGACAAGCGTATCTATACATAAAGATCTTATAGATGAGAGGTTGTGACTCACGAATAGTACTGTTCTACCCTGCCCTTCACTTACATTTTTCATCTTTCCAATAGCCTTTTTCTGAAATTCAGCATCTCCTACTGCTAAGACCTCATCCACAATAAGAATTTCAGGCTCCAAATGAGCTGCTACGGCAAAGGCTAATCTCACATACATACCTGATGAGTAGCGTTTCACAGGTGTATCCAGGTATCTTTCTACTCCAGAGAAATCAACTATTTCATCCAGTTTGGAACGAATTTCATGACGATTCATACCCAATATTGAACCGTTCAAAAATATATTCTGGCGACCCGTAAGTTCAGGATGAAAACCAGTACCTACTTCAAGCAAACTGGCCACCCTGCCCTTCATCCGCATCCTTCCCGTAGTTGGTTTGGTTGTTCTACTCAATAACTTGAGTAGTGTACTTTTACCAGCACCATTCTTTCCAATTATGCCAAGTACTTCACCTTGCTCTACTTCAAAATTGATGTCCCTCAGTGCCCATACATAGTCCGAGCTACTCTTTGAACTTCGGTCATTCACCTCCCCAATCTTGAGATAGGGATCTTCTTTACCCCTCATTTTGTACCAAAACCTGTTAAGGTCATGCCCTAAAGAACCGGTTCCCACATTACCCAAACGATACTGCTTGGAAACATTCTCAACTTTAATAACCGTCTCAGTCATTTCTACAATTTCAGCCTTTACACGGTATCCATAAACGATTTCTCAATCTGGTTAAAGAGCAATAAACCGATGCTCAGAACTATTACCAGAATACCGCCGGAATATAAAAAGTCCTGCAGGCCAATATTGCCAGCACCAAATAATGCAATACGGAAACCTTCAACAATGGCAGTAAAAGGATTATAGTGGATCAGTTTTTTCAGTGTGCCTGACAATTGTGCTACCGGGTAAACAACAGGTGTCATGTACATCATTAGTTGGACTCCAAAACCAACCAGAACCGTAAGGTCCCTGTATTTGGTAGTTAAGGAAGAAACAATAATTCCCATACCAAGACCATAGAAAGCCATCATACCCACTAGTAGAGGTATTAAGAAGGTGTATAGCGTAAAGTGAAACACTAACTGATCAGATAGTGAATAGTAAATAATAAAACCGGTGAGCATTAGAAATTGAATACCAAATTTTACGAGGTTGGAAATGATCACAGAAAGAGGCATAATCAACCGAGGAAAGTAGACTTTCCCGAAAATTCCGGCATTGGCAATAAAAGTATTGGAGGTGTTATTAAAGCAATTGGTAAAGTAATTCCAGATGGTAAGACCAGATAGATAAAAAAGCACCGGAGGTATTCCGTCAGTGGAAAGCCTGGCAATGCGGCTGAAGAGAATGACAAAGATTATAGTTTGAAATACCGGTTGAATGAAGTGCCATAGAGGCCCAAGGATGGTCTGCTTGTAGACAGCTACGAAGTCCCGAATGACCAGCATCCTCAACAAATCCCGGTATTTCCAGATGTCCTTCCATGGAATTTCAAAGACATTGGTTTGAGGGATGATATCAATACTCCAACTATCAGATGATTCCTTGAGCGGAATATCTTGTTTTTGTGATTCCTGAACTTTAGATTCCTGAACTTGCTTCTGAGTCTCTTTAGTTACGAACAATCTCTAACTTTTTTTTATTGGCATAATGTCCTCACCCATATCTAAGACTCAGAAACCCGCCCAGTTAGTATTTTTTTTATCCTTTTAATGAGGGGTTGTCGATCGCCATCTTCATAGGCTCCATAACCATAACCATAACCATAACCATAGCCATAATGACTTCTGCTCGTACGCACATCATTAATTACTATTGCCGGCGAGGGCAGTTTTTGTTCATCCTTCACCTCCTGGATAAGGTCTAGTGCATAGATCCTGGAATGTTTGTTGCGCACGATAAAAAGACTCATGTCCAGGTATTTCTGCATAGCAAAAGCATCGGCCACGGCACCAATGGGTGGCGCATCAAAGATCACATAATCATAATTTGCCTTTAGGTAATTCACCATGGTTTCCATTCTTGGTGAAAGCAACAACTCGGCAGGATTAGGTGGAATAGGGCCAGATGAGAGGAAATGAAGATTATCATGATCGTTGGAAACCCTGATCAGATTGGACATATCTTTTTCACTTGCAGAAAGATAGTTGGTCAGTCCCTTATCCACCTCTTCCATGCCCAAATAGCGCCCGAGCTTTGGTTTTCTGAAATCAATATTTACCAGACAAACTTTTTTACCTGCTATGGCCAGACTCATCCCCAGGTTCACCACAACCCAGGTCTTTCCATCCCCGGAAACCGATGAGGTAACCATCAAGGTTTGAGCCTGCTGATCCCCGGTACCATTGTTATTGTAAATTGCCTTGGAAAAGAAGTTCAGATTTGTCCGCAAAAGCCGGAACATCTCGGCCATATTGGTTCGTCGGTTAGCCTGTACCACAATCTGGTCTTTACTCCGTGAATGCCCAATACTGGCAATTACCGGAACGTCAGTTCGGCTTTTAACGTCATCGGCATTGGTCACTGTATTATCCAATAATTCTGCCAGGGTAATCAGCACCAATGGTATTCCCAATCCCAGGATCAAACTTATTAAATACACCTCACCTGGCTGAGAACTAACCCGCTCCAGAACAGTTGGATTTTTCAGCACTTTTAGTTCCGATACGGTCGCTGCCTGGGTTAGTTCGGTCTGCTCTTTTTGGGTTAAAAGGGTGAAATACAATTGTTCTTTCAGATTCAAAAGACGCTCCAGGACATTGTAGTCAAAACGACTATCAGGTATTCTGCGGATTTCACGGAAAAGAGAATCACTCGTTCTTGCCAATATTATTTGACCTTTCTCCAGTTCTTTTTGACTCTTTGCTAAGTCATATTTTAGGAAGCTGGTTAAAGTATCAATCTGCTTATTCAAGGATTTAAATCTTGGATATTCCGGACCGGAACTGGATTGTATTTCTTCTTTTTCCCGGGTCAGCTCAATCAATTGGTCAAACAATTTAGCATAATTTCGACCGTTAATTTCCAGGTTAGCGCCGAACAAGAGGAAGTTGAAACTTAAAGGCAGTGAGGACAGTTTAACGCTTTCAGGTTTATCAATTTCATCCAGGGACTGAAGGACGTTGTCAATGGCTGCAATCCCCACTGTCAATTCCAGTCGTCTTTGTTCCAGGCCTTCCAATTGGCTCAGCTGGGTAGTCAACTTGGTGTCCATATCGCCGGAGATCATATCATTATCCAGCATAAAGCGTTTCATTTCCTGCTCTGACTCCCTCAGTTCTTTCCTCAAGTCTTCCAGGCGCTCCTCCAGAAAAGCGGTGGTTTTCTGAGCGATCCGATTCTTGTCCTGGATCATCGAGCGGTCATAGTATTCAATGATCTTGGTTAAAAAATCTTTGCCTTTATCCGGGTTTTTATCTACCAGGGATAAGTTAATGGCATTTCCAACGACCTGGTTTACCTTATAATTTGAGGCAATACTTCTTGTAAGCTCATCTGAGTTATAAATAATAAACTTCACCTCATTGATATTGCCCCCATACTGAGGGTTTCTACGAATAGTTAAATTACCAAGTGGTGTTGAAAGGAGCTGACCTAATCGACCGGTGATTTCATTTTCTCCCCAACTCAACCTGAACTCCTGGCTTTCAACAAGGCCAACTTGAAATAATACCCCATAAGCATTGCTTATTTGGTCACCCGGCTCAACTACGATGGGGCTTCCTCCTTGGGCCGGATAAAACTCAAGGTCCTTTACCCGCCCCACGGAATAATATTCTATCGACAGACCAAGGTCTTCAATCACCTCCCGTATCAGGTTATCCGAGCGCAGGATCTGGATCTCGTCAAGTGATTGATTTTGAAAATCACCCAGTCGTGTTTGAAATAACTGATTTGAAAGTAATTGTTCCTCCGTGGCCCGGTTCAAAACCGTCGCTTCCATCTTATAAGTGGGAGTCGTATATCTTAGGTACAAACGCCCTCCTATCAAACCAACAACCGCTCCAAGTACCAACACATACCACAAGCGCAGGGCCCGGTGAATGAGCTTGTTGGTATCAAGGTCAAATAACTTTGAAGGTCTGGCTTCGGTAATATGGAATTTTTGCCCCTCGGTCATCGGGTAAAAGCAACAATAATAGCCACTGTCGATATCAGGCTGGTGAATATGGCAAGCCCTCGAAAGAATCCTTCCTGGGTCGTAAACGTCTTCTGTTTCACCGGTTCCAGGTAAATCACATCATTTGGCATCACATAGTAATAGGGTGAATCCACAATACTGCGGTCTTTTAAATTGAGTCTGGCATACTGCCTGCCTTCCTCAATTTCCCTGATAACGAGGACGTTGGTGCGGTTAGAATAGGTGGTCAGCCCTCCTGCTCTTTCAATGGCTTCAATCAGGCTAATTTTATTCCGGTCAAGTTGCACTACACCGGGGTCATTCACCTCTCCAGAAACGGTAATCCGTCGGTTAAGGATCTGGATATCTACCGAATAATTGGTCAGATATGGGTCCAAAAGATCGTACATTTTGGTTTTAGCAGTCTCCAGTGAAAGTCCTGCTAGTTGTATGGTGCCTATAACCGGAAACTCGATATTTCCATTGTTATCCACTAAGTTGCCGATCATCGCCTGGTTAATATTGCTATTACCCTGGTTTCCCCCTCCATTGTTAGAATTGCCTCCTCCCTGGCGGTTACCCATAATCAAGTTCTGGTTAAATGGTTCAGCGGTTTCAGGGTCAAATGCAGAAACGCGGATCAGGAGTCTGTCGTCAGGCTGAATATAGGTACGTGGCAGGTTGGCAATGGCCACACTATCTCCATCTAATATCCTTCCTTTATCAAGTATCAGAAGTTGTTTGTGGCTTACGCAGGAGGAAATCATGGATCCGACAAATACTGCCAATACTAAATTTACAAAATTCTGGTGCCTTTTTCCGGCCTGTGATGTCGCTAACACTAAAATCAAATTTCAGTTAATTCTACAAATTAACAGGTAAATCACGAATAAGGTGGTTATAAAGAAGGAAATACTGCTCCAACAGTTTTCCTTCTTTATTCGATGTTGGGTGTTCGGTGTTTGATATTATACACTCAATTCATGGGATTCTTACGTCGCTCTCCAAAATCGCTCCTCAGAATGACGGTAGAGTTTTGAGGGTTGCCCTCCCTTTCCAACTACAAAAGAAATCTTTCGGCGGACAAGTAGAGAAAAGAAGGGGTGTGATTGTTGCAATTCTTACTTCTAAAATCACCACTCTGAATTCTGACCTCTTTCAAACGGATGTTTCTCTAACGGCAATTTGGCCAATGGATGATACTCCCCTTTTAAACCAACTGGTTCTTTTGATCGAATGTCATGAACTGTCTCAATTGATGGTCTGGCTTCCTCGAGGCCGAATCCATTCCCATTAAGTATCGCCTGATAACTGGTAGTATGGAGATCAGTAAAGCCCCCACTGAATTCAATCTCTTCGCCATCAACGGTAATAGAACGGTAAGTTCGGGCCCCATTCTTTTTGATCTCAGTCGGTAGTGTCTCATAGTTGATACTTAAAAACCAACGCACCCTTGCGTTTTCGTATTCCAGATAACCAGCTGCCCGGTCATGGGTATGGACATGCACAATATTTTCCTGTAGTTCGCCAAAAAGGAAACTCAACATGTCGTAAAAGTGTACCCCTATGTTGGTGGCAATGCCACCCGATTTATTCACATTTCCTTTCCAGGAAGTATAGTACCAGTGGCCCCGGGAGGTGAGATACGACAAGTCCACCTCGTATTTCTTGTCCTTTCTTTCTGACTGAATTTTTTCCTTCAGCGCAATAATGCTGGGGTGTACACGAAGTTGGAGAATGTTATAGATCTTCTTCCCCGTCTCCTGCTCTATCTCTTTGAGACCATCAATATTCCATGGGTTAAGTACTAATGGTTTCTCGCAAATTACATCCGCTCCTTGTTTCAATCCGAAACGGATGTGAGCATCATGCAGGTAATTTGGGGTGCAAATACTGAGGTAATCAATTTGCTTGTCAGCTCTTTTTAATTTATCCAGGTGTCGGTCAAAGCGCTCAAACTCGGTAAAGAAGTCAGCGGTAGGAAAATGGCTGTCAATTACACCCACGCTGTCGAATTTGTCCATGGCTGCTACCAGGTCATTGCCGGTATCCTTAATGGCTCGCATATGGCGAGGGGCGATGTAGCCAGCGGCTCCGAGAAGGGCGAATTTTTTCATTTATAAAGTGGTGTCGTCATTCTGAGGGCCCGCCTGCCCCTCCTGTACGGCGGACAAGCGGCGAGGCAGGAAGACCAAAGTCTGACCGAAGAATCTCGATAATCCTTGACGGGATTCTTCGCTCTGCTCAGAATGACGTCGCTGTATTATGGGTTGGCCTCCATTTAGGGAATAAAAGGGGTGCGCTGGCCTAATTCTTAAATCAAATATCATAAATCAATACTTCCCCTCCTTCGATTATTCGACGTTCGGTGTTCAATATTCGAGAGGTCTTCTCAATTCAAGTTGTCCATAAACTGTTTATGGGCGTTCTTTATCTTGTCTTTAACTTGGTCCCATGTCACTGCAATTAACTTTTCCGGATCACTTTCTTCCTCAGCATCATTAAAATAAACAAGGCTTTTTAAGGCCAGATATTCAGAGGCATCAGCATATTTTTCTTTGTAAAATCTAAGTATATCGAGGAGGGAGTAATTATCAAGTATGAAGTAAAGATCCCAAAAATCTTTTTTACTGCCTCTTCCTGTGATTGCGGCTACTTTCATGGCAGCGATATCTTTATCCTTGGCCATTATGATATCATCCTCAACCAGGGGTTTTTCAATCCATGGATATTTGTAACTCACAAAATCTACCTTCATCTTGTCAATTAGAAATGATTGAATTGATCTTGACGAGTTCAATATCTGCACTTCTCCTAATGTTTGCAACTCCTCTGAAATTTCCGCTGCACTGGCAACCATTTCTCCAAAAAAATCAAGATC
>JAJCYL010000357.1 GCA_029262955.1 Cytophagales bacterium
TAAAGAAAATTTGGAGCTCTTTGATGGATTGGTGGTTTATGCCAATCACGACTCCATATCGGCATCACAGGCAGATGCCCTTTTAAGTTTCGTCCGTGACGGAAAAGGGTTCATCCCACTTCATTCAGCTTCGTACTGCTTCCGCAATTCTGATGAGGTTGTAGCTATGATCGGTGGTCAATTCAAATCACATGGGTATGAAAGTTTTGCAACGGAAATAATCAATCCAACTCATGAGACGATGAATGGTTTGTCCCCCTTTAATACCAAAGATGAAACCTATGTACATCATCTCCTCAATGAAGACATGACAGTACTAATGGAGCGAGATGAAGATGGTCGCAAGGAGCCCTGGACCTGGGTAAGGAATGAAGGAAAAGGTCGTGTTTTTTATACCGCTTATGGTCACGATGAAAATACCTGGAATCATCCATCTTTTTTAAAATTGGTTCAACAAGGGATCTTGTGGGCAGTAAATGATAAGGCCAGGGCAAGATTAGAGGGCTTTAAAATCGCTAAACTTTCCTATGTGGAAAGGAAAATTCCTAACTATGAAAAACGAGATCCAGCTCCAAAATTCCAGTTACCCTTGTCTGCTGACTCCTCCATGAGTCACATTCAGGTTCCAGCCGGTTTTAGACTGGAGCTATTCGCCCAAGAACCAATGATTGTGAATCCAATTCATATGAATTGGGATCATTTAGGGCGGTTATGGGTGATCGAAACTGTCGATTATCCCAATACTGTTAGAGAAGAAGATGGAGTTGGTGATGACAGTATCAAAATTCTGGAAGATACAGATGACGATGGTAAAGCGGATAAGATGACTGTATTTGCAGACAAACTCAATATTCCTACCAGTATGGTTTTTGTAAATGGTGGAGTATTGGTTTCCCAGGCACCTCATTTTCTATTTTTAAAGGATACCGATGGCGATGATAAGGCGGATACACGTGAAGTAGTGATGACTGGTTGGGGGGTGTATGATACACATGCTGGCCCTTCCAACTTGCGCTATGGTTTTGACAACAGGATTTGGGGAACGGTAGGATACTCGGGTTTTAATGGCCAGGTGGATGGCAAACAGCATAATTTTGAACAGGTCCTTTATAATTTCACACGAGATTTTGGGGATCTCAAGGTTCACAGTAACACCACCAACAACACTTGGGGACTTGGGTTTAGTGAAAACAATGACATTTTTATATCAACTGCCAACAACACTCACAGTGCATTAGTCACTGTACCAGCGGAATATATGCGACGAGTAAAGGGTTTTGGTCGTGACGTTGTTACCAAGTTGGACGGACACTATTTCATGCATCCAGCTACCGCCAATTTCCGTCAGGTAGATGTTTTTGGTGGATTTACTGCTGCTGCGGGTCACAGTTTTTATACCGCCAGGAAATACCCAAGGGAGTACTGGAATAGAATTGCATTTGTATCCGAACCAACAGGGCATCTTTTACACCGGGCAATCATTGAACCGTTTGGATCGGGTTTTTTGGAAAAAGACGGATGGAACCTCCTTGCCAGTTCAGATGAGTGGGTTTCACCGGTCCAGGCTGAAACAGGACCGGATGGAAATGTCTGGATCCTGGATTGGTATAACTTCATAATTCAACACAATCCTATTCCAGAAGGGTTTGAGAATGGTGAGGGCAATGCGCATGTTAATCCGCTTCGAGATCAGGATCACGGAAGGGTTTACAGGCTGGTTTATGGTAATAAAAAAATGAGTAAAGTCTCTCTTGATCCAGATGATCCGTCTTCATTGTTATTGGGCCTCCAAAGTGATAATCTTTTGTGGAGACTAC
Organism: Cytophagales bacterium; assembly: GCA_029262955.1. Classification (GTDB taxonomy): domain Bacteria; phylum Bacteroidota; class Bacteroidia; order Cytophagales; family Cyclobacteriaceae; genus JAJCYL01. The sequence goes on from JAJCYL010000357.1 coordinate 1,818, forward strand.
ATGCCCAACGATTAATTGTTGAGAATAATTACGTAAATCTTGAAGCCGATCTTATAAAATTGATTAATACTTCATCCCAGGATGAACTCGGCCTGAAGCCAGCCGCCATCCATGCGATTTGGGCATTACAGGGACTTGGCACCAATTCAAAGGCAGCATCCGAAGCAATACTGAAAGCATTAATAGATGACAATGCAAGCTCGAGAAAAGCAGCAGTTCAGGCACTCTCGATAACACAACAAACGGCTAATCAGTTTATTGAAAGTGGTATTTTAAAGGATAAAAATCCCAACACACGATTGGCTGGCGTTATCAAAACGTTAGATCTTAAGAGCTCGATTGACCTAGGTCGGGAAATGTTTGCACTGAGTCAGAGTGAGGTCGTCGCCAGTGACTTATGGCTATCAAAAGCCGTCCAGGCCTCTGCCTTAGTTCATAAGACCGGATTCTTGCAAGGTTATGAGAATAGTAAGCAACCGATTAATGAAGAAAGTCTTTCACGAAAAATTTATCTCGGCTACAATACAGAAAACTTCCCACTTGAAAATGGTTCTTATGAATCAAAAGCTATAGACGTTGTTGGAAAGGTTATAAAAGTAGAAGGTCGAATCTGGGTTGCCAATCCGGACGATATGAAGGGCTATATGATTTTTTCTCATGGCGACAATCAAAACGGCTATGGCGTATATTATGAAGATAATACGTGGTGGATCTATGTCAATCAAAACGGTAGAAAATACAGCTCAAGTAAGAAATACGATGCAGGCAACTGGTTCGGATTTGTATTTAATTTTTCAAATGCAGGAATGGCCACCCTGGAAATAGAAAATCAAATTATAGTACAGGTAAAAGCCAAAGGATTGTTCTCAAAAAAATTCAATCAGGGATTAAGACTGGGAATTGAACCCGAAGGGGTCATATCAGTAACCTCAGCACGAAAATCCGTGCCTTTCAATCAGGAATTTGTCAATGTTGCTGCGGAGATATCTACAGCGGAGAACAACTTGAAGATTACATCTCCCGATATAGAATTAAGGCTAAAATCAATTCCCCAGAAACTGCAATTTGATAAAGACACTCTAAATGCAAAACCGGGACAGTTAATAAGCATCTTATTCGAAAATCCTGACTTCATGCAACACAATTTATTAATTGTGAAGCCAGGTAAATTGGAATTAGTTGGAGCCGCCGCAGATGCCATGCTCTCTCAGTCCGATGCGGCAGAAAAAGATTATGTTCCCGATGTTCCGGAAGTGCTTTTCGCAACCAGGCTTTTAAATCCCAATGAGCAAACCCGTCTTACTTTTCGGGTGCCGGATGAACCTGGGGAGTATCCATTTGTTTGTACTTTTCCAGGCCATTGGCGGACCATGAATGGTATTTTGATTGTAAAAGAATGATGAAGGTGAAATTTGCAGCCAGTACATGGCTTTGGACAAGTCCTTTTTCAACTGACACCATCGAGCTTTTTCCAAAGCTAAAAGCAATGGGGTTTGAAGGGGTTGAGATACCCATCGAAGATCCGGATATCATTGATTCCAAAGTTGTTCGACAAGCACTGATTGATCATGACCTCCACCCACTTATCTGTGGAGCATTTGGACCAAATAGAGATCTTACGCATGAAGACTCAAAGTACCATAAAGAATGCTTTGAATATCTTGAAAAGTGCTTTGAAATCTGTAATGCGCTGGGTGGTGAGTTCGTGGCGGGCCCAATGTATTCAGCGGTTGGTAAAGCCCGTCTGCTACCAGAGAATGAAAGGAAACAAGAGTTCGATTTGGCGGTTAAAAACCTCTATACAGTTTGCCAAATGGCCCAAAAACACGGTCTTCAAATAGCACTGGAACCGCTTAATAGGTTTGAAACTGATTTGATCAACACCGCAAATGATGTGGTTCGGTTGGTTAATGAAATTAATCACCCTGCGGCTAAAATATTAATGGACAGTTTTCACATGACCATTGAGGAGAAAAATCTGGCGGATGCCGTTAAAACTGTAGGCGATAAACTCATACATGTCCAGGTATCTGAGAACCATAGGGGTGTACCGGGGACTGGTCAAACGCAATGGAAGAAGCTTAAAACTGGTCTTGAAGAAGTAGGCTATGAGGGATTTGTTAGTATTGAGAGCTTCACTTCCGATATTAAAGAGTTAGCCAGAGCAGTATGTTTCTGGAGAAGCTTCGCAGAGACTCAAGATAAATTTGCGATTGATGGTCTGCGATTTTTAAAACAATGGGAATCAGAGGATTAATAAACCAATTAACGTAATGAAAGATATTAATGTAGCAATTATTGGGCTTGGCTTCGGAGCCGAATTCATTCCGATTTACCAGAAGTTGAAGGGGGTCAATATGTACGCCATCTGTCAACGGACGGAGTCAAAACTCAATGAGATTGGAGATGCGTTCAAAATTGATGTGCGTTATACCGATTATGGTGAGCTACTTAAAGACCCCAATATTGACGCAGTTCATATCAATTCTCCCATACAAAACCATGCACCTCAGTCTATTGCAGCACTGAAAGCAGGGAAACATGTGGCTTGTACAGTTCCCATGGCCACTTCGGTTGAAGATTGTGAGGAAATTGTGAGGCTAACCAAAGAGACGGGGCTTACCTACATGATGATGGAAACCGTAGTATACAGCCGTGAATTTCTATTCGTCAAGGAAATGTATGAGAAAGGCGAGTTAGGAAAGATTCAATTTTTGAGAGCTTCACATCAGCAAGAAATGGCCGGCTGGCCTGGTTATTGGGAAGGCCTCCCTCCTATGCATTACGCCACACATTGCGTTGGTCCTGTATTAGCGTTGACCCGTAATTCTGCCGAGTATGTCTCCTGTTTTGGCTCAGGTACCATAGATGATGATTTAATCGAAAAATACAATTCACCTTTCGCTATTGAAAGCTGTCACATCAAATTCAAAGACTCTGACCTATCGGCTGAAATCACAAGATCATTATTCAATACAGCCAGGCAGTATCGGGAAAGTTTTGATGTATATGGTTCCAAAAAATCCTTCGAGTGGACTTTAATTGAGGGTGAACCAAGTGTTATTCATACGGGTGAAGTTCCGGAAAAAGTTACCATCCCGGATTATGGGCATTTGTTACCCCAGGAGATTCAACAGTTTACCACGGCTGGCGTTTACGATTCAGATGATAACCAGCATCTCTCCTTCATACAGGGCGCTGGTCATGGCGGGTCGCATCCACACTTAGTTAATGAATTTATTCAGGCACTCCATGAAGAAAGGTCACCTTATCCCAATGCACCGGAATCAGCCAATATTACCTGCGTAGGTATTTTGGCGCATCAGTCGGCCATGAACGGAGGAGAGCTGATTAAGCTACCCGAATTTACCTTGTGATATTAGCCCAGAATTGTATTAGACTTTCTATGCATGGATTACTATAAATAATTGTATCCAACTATGACCAGAATTTCAATCATAATTGTATCGTTTTACATTTTGTTTGGCTGCGGTCAGCCGCCAAGCAGTATTCCAGAAAAACCAAACGTCATTATCATTCTAACCGATGATCAGGGCTATGGCGACCTTTCCGCTCATGGTAATCCATGGCTCAAAACACCCAATATGGACCAACTCCATAGCGAAAGTGTCCGCTTCACTGACTTCCATGTTGGAACTACCTGCTCTCCATCCCGAGCCAGCATCCTGACCGGAAAATATAGCAACCGTGCTGGAGCCTGGCATACGATCATGGCCCGTCATATGGTTTGGCAAGAAGAAACACTACTTCCGGAGATATTCCAGAAGTCAGGTTATGCTACAGGCATGTTCGGCAAATGGCATTTAGGAGATAATTACCCTTATCGGCCTCAGGATCGCGGTTTTGACGAAACATTGATGCATGCTGGTGGTGGTATCGGTAATTCGCAAGACTATTGGAACAATGACTATTTCGATGACACCTACTTTAGAAATGGTGAGCCGGAAAAGCAAGACGGGTATTGTAGTGATGTATGGTTTGATAGTGCCCTGGAATTTATAGAACAAAAAAAGGACGATCCGTTTTTTCTTTATCTGGCGACAAATGCCCCGCATGGGCCGTTCGTGGTTGATACGACCTATAGTAATCCTTACCAGAAAGAGGAAATTACTAACCCGGAGTTCTATGGAATGATCGCTAATCTTGATGAAAATCTTGGAAGGTTAAGAACAAGACTCAGCAAATTGGGAATTGCAGACAATACCATTCTTGTTTTTATGACCGACAATGGCACAGCTAGGGGTTGCGATTTAGATGAGAACTTATTCGTCACCAAGGGGTATAACGCTGGAATGCGAGGCCGAAAGGTCAGCCCTTATGAAGGCGGGCACCGGGTTCCATTTTTTATTCACTGGCCGAATGGGAGCCTGACATCCGGTAGAGATGTAGAAACTCTTGCGGGCGCTATTGATATTGTGCCCACTCTGACTGACTTATGTGGCCTTTCACTTAATAATTCCAACGATCTGGACGGTCGGAGTCTTAGACCACTTATATACCAGGAAGGAGATTGGACGGATCGCATCTTATTCGCTGATACTCAAAGAGAGGACACCTTGGTTAAGTACAAACAGTACTCAATCATGACGGAGCAATGGCGTCTGGTTAATGGTGAACTCTATGATATCCTGGAGGATGCAGGTCAACGAACGAACTTAAGTGCAGATCACCCACAAGTTGTGGATAGCCTTATGGCTGCTTATGAATCCTGGTGGGATCATACCACTATCCGAAAGGACGACTATACCTATGTGCCCATTGGACCTGAGATTGAAGAACAACTTTTTACTCAGCATGACATTCATCCGATCATTCCAGGTGGGCAGGCATGGAACCAGCGACATGTCCGTTTTGGTCTGATCAGAAAGGGTTACTGGGCTGTTGAAATTGAAACTCCTGGGAATTATCAACTCGAATTACGAAGATGGCCACGGGAGACAGGCTTGAAACTTGGCGACTTTCTGCCCGAAGGCGATCTCCTTCCTCAAGGACCTGCTTACGATGAAGGGAAGGCTTTGGACCTCAAAAAAGCTATTGTCACTATTGCCGGTCAAACTAGTGAGGTTATGTTGAAGAATGAAGACGAATCAGGAATTATTAACATGAACCTCCCTGCGGGAAAATTTAAGTTAACAGGTTACTTTGTTGATGGACAGGGGCTGGAGAATAGTGCTTATTACCTGTATGCTTCTCTCAATGACTAATGAGGAAAGTGGGATTATTCTTTTGAGAGGCTTCGGTTACAAACTGAAACCAGAGTTGTGTGCGCGTTATAATTCATTTCTACCAATATTTTTTTTTCAAATTCATTCGAATCAATCAAAGCTTTTCTTGCTTGCAAAAAGCCAAAGAATAAATAGAGTACAATGGGTGTTATCCAAAGCATTTTTATTAGCGAATAATGTCCTAAAGTATCGAGTGTGTAGAAATTAATCCAAAGGCCAACCCATTGTTGTTTTAAGTGTTCTGAAAGAGCACTTAA
>JAJCYL010000358.1 GCA_029262955.1 Cytophagales bacterium
AGGGAAGGCCTGCCGGTGAGCACCCCTGTACCTTAAGTAAGTATCAACTGTAATGTCGAATGTTGCGCAACTCTATCTGTGACCCTCATTTAGACAATGCAAATGTCAGCTAAAACGATGTGACCTGTATTCAAATATGAATGATAGAGCCTTGCATCCTCGTACAACCTTAGATTACATTTCTTGTATTTTTCTTAGATTAACTGAGGTTAAGAAAGAGAGAAAGTGACCCATCTCGTTGCATGAATTTTTTGGTTCATCTCGTTTCTCGGACTTTCCCTCTATCTGAACCAAGACCTGAATAAGATTCACTCTAATCAAATCCATAGATGGTAGTTTGCATTCCTGCAATTCTCCATTCTCCATTTACCTTTTCCATGAGTCTAGTCTCCCTTTTAAGTCCACGTATAGAGTCTTGTTGTTCGAAGGTGACCCATGCTCCGTTCCCGTAGAGACGGACATTAATCTTGTCCAATAATTTTGGGATGGGTTCCGGTTCCGGATGTTCCTCAATAAATGTTTTGACAAATTGGCTTATTTCATTCCAACCAATCGATTCCGAAAAGGTGCTATCGACAAAGTTCATATACACTTTGGAAATGTTTGGATCGTGAACCCAATTTTTGGTCCAAGCCTCATAATCTCTTTGGAAAGCATCTTTTGTTTCGTTGTTCAACCTTTCCAAAATGGCTCGCTTTTGCAGTTCAGGATTGAATTGCTGTCCAACTTTTACATCAAGTTTGGTTTCCCCTTTTTCTTTGCAGCTTATGAAGATGCATAATATTAGTAATGTGAATGGAAATAGATTTCTTATTTTCATATCTTCTTAACTTGTTGCCAACAACCCATGCCTGAAGCGTCTGCTCCGACACAACGGCCTTTTCAAAAGTAGCTATTTCTTCTAAAAGACATAGAAGGTCAGAAGTACCCAAATGCTTTATGCATTCTGTGTGTGCCCAGCAAGGAATGTTACCTGCTCGCCTTTGCTCGTTTGGATTTGAGCTTTTTGAGTTGTACGGATAAGTAGGCACGTTCCTCCGTTAATGACATGTTCATAATGTCATGGCTGACCTGATCACGAATTTCTCTCATTCGTTCGACCATCGTTTTTGTTCTAGTTGCCGTCTTCATCTCTAAATATTTCGTTCGGTGCGCGGATTTCATCACCACCGGGGTTGACATCCATCTTTGTTCAGCATGCAATGGCCTTTTGGTCATCATCTCAGAAACACCCGGGCCAAGGGGTTCACCTCAACTACCAAAAGGCATGCTAACCATCAAAAAACAGTTCAATGAGAGAACCTCCCAACAGGAAAGGCAGCCCTTCTATGTCCAAAAATCAGAAAAACTCATTCCACAGGTGCTATGGCTGCCGATTTAGGATTGGTCAACACCAGCTGAAAATATAGTGGCTACAGTGATGGCCGAAATGATCTGCTAGCCACTCCACTGTGTTTGTCACCTAATTGTTGTGGCTTGTTTCATCCGATAGTTAAGTTGACCCGTTTTCCAAGTCCAATCTCCAATAGTTTGTAAAGAGTTGAGAGTTGGATGTCGCTGTGTCCGTTCTCAATTCTTGAGATGAAGCTCTTTTTCGTACCCGTCTTTTCAGCGAGTTGTTCCTGTGTTAAATGAGCCTCTTTACGTGCATCTCGAATTATTTCACCAATCGCAAATGCTTTGGCCTTGATTTCGAAGTTCGCCCGCTCAGTAGTTCCAATCTTACCGTATCTCCGGTCAAGATGTTCGTCGAATGTTGTTAATTGCTCTTTCATTTTGATCGCTTCTTAAGTTCAAAATATTCATTCATTATTTTTACCCCTTTGTTAATTTCCTTGGTCGGTATCTTCTGAGATTTCTTTTGAAATCCATTGAAAAGTACAACCAAGTTCCCCTCACTGAAGCAACAAAACACTCGGTAGATGTTGCTCTGATATTCGATCCGAATTTCATAAAGTCCATCAGTTCCAGTTAGGTGTTTGAAGAACTTTTTAGGAATCCGTTCGGCAATCCTCACTAGAAACAACACTTGGTCAATCTTGCCTTTAAGTTTTTCGTTCAGGGGTTCATAAAAGTCCTTAAAGTAATGTTTAAAAAAGACAAGTTGTCTTTGTTGCTCCACACTACAAAGTTAACTAATAAGTTAACACGAAAAAAGTCTGAAAAAGTTCGGAAGTCTACGCTCAGAAGACCATGAGCCATAACGACTCTTGCATGAACAGTGAGATAATCCTTCACGACTTTTGCCGTGATTTCTGGCTTGACTGTCAATTTGCCTATTTCCGGATATTCGGAAAGAAGTTCTACTGCAGAATTGATTAATTCATATAACTTCTTTGAATATGAAGAACTCTTATTCCGGTTAATCCAATACTCTAAAATGTGAAGTCTGTCCTGCTGCGCACGAAGTGACCATCTTATTTTTCTTTTAGCCACTCGTTAACTTCTTTATTCGCCTGTTCGTGCGTTAAATATTGTCCTTGACTGATTTGTTCCTGGCCTTCCTGGACGGCATTTGATTGCTCCTCAGAAAGTTTATAGATATCCTTATCGTCGAAGTCGATTTTTAGTAATCTATAGACCTCCTTTAAAACTTCGGGATTTGTAGTCTCTTGTATTCGCCGAATAAGTTTTTCTTTCAAATCAACCATATTCAAAAATAATTGAATTCATCACAACAAAGATCACAAGGGAAGACAAATTGACGATAACGACCCTTTTATGAAGCGTCTGCTCCAACACAACGGCCTTTTCAAATGTAGCTAATTCTTCTAAAAGCGGCTGACGATCAGAAGGAGCCAAATGCTTTCATACATTTTGTTGTGGGGAGTTCCTTTCAACCATTTTTCGTAAGTAGGCTTTCATTTCTTCAAAAGTCATATCTTGCATTTCTTCGTTCATCTTGTCTCGGATTGCTCTTAACTTCTTTACCAATCCCTTCTCAGTCTTTACATTTAAATTATTCATAAGTTCCAAGTTCTAAAGGTGAATATATTTCAATCATCTTATATCCCAGTTTCAAGTTCACAGAATTGTAGCCCCTTATTCTATCAATGTTAACTATATGTTTGAAGTTCCAACTCACTAAAATGTTAGCATAGCATAAAGTTGCTAAAGCAATGTGAAGGCAGTCAGCATAGCTTGTTTTTCCCACCACTTTTTCTGAGGTATAAGTCTTGGCAAGTTGTTCAACTTCTGGAGTTACATCAATTGAATGAATTTGATTGTTGGGTATGAGCTTAAGTAAATTTCTCACATGTTCAGGAGCGTTTTCGAGTTCTGCAGTTAGAATCTCTGATAATCTACCAATTTATCGGTTTTGCTCATTGGTTTCAATTAGCATGTGCAAAATCCTTTGTGGGGCGTTTATTTAGATTTTATTACCCTTTTTAATAGTTCTTCCACAAGAGAATCTTTTTTTGAACCGGAAAGCTCATATGATTCGATTATTTGTCCATCTCTTATCAGGTTGGCTCTTAGCACTATTTTTCCTTCTTGTTGCGTATATGCGCCTCGGATTGAAAAAGCATTTGAGAATTTAGAAGCATCAATAAATATGATTTTAGCCTCTTCATCAAATTGAATTGATTTAAGCTTTTCATTAAAAAGGTCAGAAAGTTCAAGGTTATCATCGAAGGTAAGTTGATTTTGAAATGCTGATCTCACAAACAAAGGTTTCGGTGAGGGTAGGTTAATTTTTTCCCGATCATTTGATTCCAAAATCCCCAAGTCAAAGGACTCGCCACCGTATGGCATGCGAATCTCAGGTTTTTGGATTCCTCCAATGTCTTGTGCGAGCTCCGGCACCTTATCAGCAGCAAATTGAAAGAGTTCAACTACATCAACAAACTTACCATCCCTAAGAGAAGCTCCTTTCATTCCGAATAGAAGCGAATAGGTTAATAATCCCTGACCGTATATACTAGCTTCATAACTGACAGCATCTGCGGCAGAACCGGAGAGAATATACAAACCCGTTCTATCCTTCATACGCTCTAAGGAGCGGATTTCTGAAGAATTACGAATGTCACGTTTTGCTAGTAAATCTTCAGCAAATTGTCCGCTGTGGCAGGCGTCAAAAATTAGTACTTGCTTTAATGCCGGGATTTCCTTAATCCATTCGGTCAACTCAGAGCTGGAGATGGCAACATTTTCACGGATTACAGGATCTTTTAAATTTCCATTGGATGCGCTCGCGGTTATATAGTAAAAATCTCCATCCTGTCCTCCATAGTTAGTCCCGTGACCCGCAAAATATAGAACGATGGCATCATATGGTTTAGCCACCCTAGCAATCTCAGTATATGCTTTGTTTATGTTTTCTTTTGACGGCCAGGTGTCCGTATCTCCATCTGTTGTAAGGATTTTAAAATTGGTCTTGTCAACTCCAAGCAAATTTTTTGCAGAAAGTTCCAATGCAGACGCAAAGGACATGGCATCTTTGGCAGGAAAACTTAGATCCAGTTCAGTACCTGAATAATCAGCAGATCCAACAACAATAGCATGAAGCGTGGGTGAATAGTCCTCTTTTTTTCCATCAAGCAGATAGTACAATTTCTTTGGACGACTTTTGAGAAATTCCTCCTGATTGTAGGCACTTACTTCTATTGTATTGATTTCGCCAGGTTTGAGGTATGGATGATTTACAATATCATAAGACAATGAAACCGAATCAGAAGAATGATCAA
>JAJCYL010000359.1 GCA_029262955.1 Cytophagales bacterium
AAGTAAACAAAGAATTCGGAGTCCGTCACAGACAAGCAAAGGGATTGCCTGGTACAGATAATATTATTTTTCTATCTGATCAGTCTGGTGAAGTTGAAATTTGGAGTGCAGGTAAGAATGGAATGAATGTCCCTCAAAAAATAACTCCGAATTCGGAGGTGTTAATAATGGATCATATCGGTTCATCCAATGGAAAAGAGATCGCTTTTTGGGACAAAAACAATAACCTAAAAGTTGTAAGAGGTTCTACAGGTGAGGTCATCCCTATTGATTATTCTGCTTATTCTGGTTTCGGCTCCATGAGCTGGTCTCCAGATAGCAGGTGGTTAGCTTATACTAAACCAGGTGAAAATTCTAATGAACAGATCCTCTTATTTAATGTGCAGGGTAAGGTTAGGAAGGTCTTGACCACTAACAGATTGGATAGTTATGAACCGGTATGGAGCCCGGATTCAAAATGGCTTTATTTTCTGTCAGATCGTGATTTCCAAACTATTGTTCGCAGTCCCTGGGGACAGAGACAACCTGAGCCTTATTACGATAAAACGACACGTATCTACGCAATAGACCTTGAGGGTGATGGAACGTTTCCATTTAGAAAAGCAACGGAATTAGATGAAAGTGATCCAACAGAAGAAGTTGGCAATGCATCGAAAGGGAGAAGGCTGGTCTATCAGGATCAGAGCAGTCTTTTGAATTTAAATGACCTTGAAACGAGGCTTTACCCATTGCCTCTTCGGGGTAGAAACCTTTCAAGGTTAGCAATTAATAAGGAGTACATCTTTTGGATGGAGACAGAATCCACACCAGACCGGCTCAAACATCTATATAGTTATAAGATTACCAATGAACCGGAGAATAAACCGGTTAAACTGGCGGATAATATTGATGATTATCGCCTATCAGGCAATGGTGAAAAATTATTGATCAAAGACAAGAAAGGACTTTATGCTGTCGATGCCAGTAGTGATCAGGTTGAGTTAAGCGAAAACAAGATTGATCTTGAAGGTTGGAAATTTCCAATAGACCCAAAAGATGAGTGGAGGCAGATGTTCGTTGATTCTTGGCGGCTGATGAGAGATTATTTTTATGACAAGCAAATGCATAGCCTGGACTGGAAGAATCAATTGGAAAAACATCTTCCATTGGTTGAAAGAATCGGAGACAGGCAGGAATTGGATGACCTAATGGCTCACATGGTTGGAGAGCTATCTACTCTTCACACATTTGTGAGAAGTACTGACTTACGCAGATCACCGGTTCGAATTGATGTTGGTTCATTAGGGGCTGTTTTACGAAAGAAATTAGAATCTGGAGGTTATGCTATTGAGCATATTTATCAAAATGATCCGGATTATCCGGAAAGTTTATCTCCGTTGGCAAAGACTCATCTGAAAATCAAACAAGGTGATGTTATAACCAGAATTGATGGCCAAAGCCTACTTAGTGTTAAACACCCTGGTGAATTATTATTGGATAAATGTGGGAAGCAAGTCCGATTGACTTTAAAATCCATAGATGGAAAAGTCTTTGATGAAATAATAGTTCCCATTTCACCTGATACTGAGAAAGATCTTAGATACAGTGAGTGGGAGTTATCCCGTAGGCAGAAAGTTGAAAAAAGCAGCAATGATAAAATTGGATACCTCCATTTGAGGGCAATGTCTGGAAGTAACTTTATTGAGTTCGTAAAGGGCTACTATCCTATTTTTCATAAGCAAGGATTAATAATTGACGCACGGAATAACAGAGGAGGAAACATTGATAGTTGGGTGCTGGAAAAATTATTGCGTAAAGCCTGGATGTATTGGCAACCGAGAGAGGGGGAGCCTTATTGGAATATGCAGTATGCTTTTAGGGGCCATATGGTCGTTTTAGTCAATGAAAGGACTGCTTCAGACGGAGAGGCTTTTGCGGAGGGTTTTAGAAGATTGGAATTGGGTGATGTTATTGGGACCAGAACTTGGGGAGGGGAAATTTGGCTGACTAGTAGTAATCGATTGGTTGACAATGGCATCGCGTCGGCTGCGGAATTTGGAGTCTATGGACCTGAGGGGAAGTGGTTAATAGAAGGCTGGGGGTTGGAGCCTGATCAAGTGGTCGATAATCTTCCCAATGCCACCTATGAAGGGGAGGACAAGCAGCTTGAGGCGGCCATCGAGCATCTATTAAAGAAAATAGAGTCTGACCCTGTTGAGATACCCAGGCACCCACCTTATCCGGATAAATCATTTGATTACAACGAGAATTAAAATGAGAGGCTAAGTTTTTGAGTTAGCGACAATATAGGTCTCAGTTTATAGGTAACTTGTATGTCTAAATTTCTTATATGGAGTGGTTAATAGTAGTAGGATTGATCCTTTTTGGCATTGGATTGATGATCATTGAGCTAATATTTATTCCCGGGACCACTTTTGTAGGTCTAGTAGGGTTTTCTATGTATTGTTATGGCGTCTTTCAGAGTTTCGAAGCATTCGGTTCTACGGTTGGTTGGATTGTTTTGGTGTCGACAGGAATTGTGACAATCGCATTCACATATTATAGTTTGAAGACGAATGCCTGGAAACGCTTTGCTTTAAATAATACGAATAAAGGAAAGGTAAACGAGGGCTTATTAGATAACATACAAATAGGTCAGGTAGGGAAGAGTGTATCAGCTATTAAACCATTCGGGAAGGCTGAATTTAATAATGAACAAATTGAAGTCAGATCTGAAGGCAACTATATTGAAGAAAATAAACCGGTTAGGGTGATAAAAATTGATAATAAACGCATATTTGTCGTTGCAATAAACTCATAATTTTCATGGCAGGCATTTCATTAATACTACTCATTCTCGCCGGTATAGTCGGCTTTTTCATCTTTTTATACTTTGTTCCCATCAACCTTTGGATTACTGCCATCTTTAGCGGTGTTCGTGTGGGTTTATTCGAATTGGTATTCATGAGAATCAGAAAGGTTCCTCCTTCGATTATTGTTAATTCCTTAATTACCGCAACAAAAGCTGGCCTGACCATAATTGAAGATGATGGCACAAAGAGATCACTCAATACGCAAGAACTAGAAACCCACTATTTAGCCGGGGGTAATGTTCCTCAAGTCATTAGGGCATTAATCTCAGCTGATAAAGCCAATATCAATCTAACTTTTAAACAGTCAACTGCGATTGACCTGGCTGGCAGAGATGTGTTTGAAGCTGTTCAGATTTCGGTTAATCCAAAAGTGATTAATACACCCTCTGTGGCTGCAGTGGCAGCTGATGGAATTCAGTTAATATCTAAGGCACGGGTTACAATTAGAGCCAACATTCAACAACTGGTTGGTGGTGCTGGTGAAGAGACTATCCTGGCAAGAGTAGGCGAAGGAATTGTAACTTCCGTAGGATCATCACCTACACACAAAGAGGTGTTGGAAAACCCCGATAAGATTTCTAAGCTGGTTTTGCAAAGAGGTCTTGATGCAGGCACCGCATTTGAAATTCTTTCTATCGATATCGCTGATATCGATGTTGGAGAAAATATTGGTGCCAAACTTCAGACTGATCAAGCATCAGCTGATCTAAAAGTTGCAGAAGCAAAAGCTGAAGAGCGTAGAGCAATGGC
>JAJCYL010000360.1 GCA_029262955.1 Cytophagales bacterium
ATTAATGAAGATGTTAAAACTGCGATTAATCTCATAGCATCTGCTGCTGAAAACAGTGAGAATCGTAATGACTTATTGTCAATCAAAGATGAGCTTGCAAGGACTATTAACCCTCTTAAAATGGACTTTCATCGTTCGCTACGAAAGGCCCTTAGGTATTTGAGGAATGGTCAGACTTCGGAAAAGAGTGAGATCCTTTCATTACTCTCTGCTAAAAGAGACTCTATCCAGGATGAGTATCACTCCAATCTGTACAGTGAGTCAAACAAATCTGCACTAAAAGTACGACCGGTTACTGCCACTTTCTCTAAAGAGTCGAAAACGGTAGATGGTCGTGAAGTTTTACAAGCTTGCTTTGATGCCGCATTTGCCAGAGACCCAAGATTATTTGCCATGGGCGAGGATGTTGGTCAGATTGGAGATGTGAATCAGGGGTTTGCTGGAATGCAGGCAAAGTATCGAGAAATTAGAGTAACAGACACAGGGATTAGGGAGACGTCAATTGTGGGCCAGGGAATTGGCTCTGCACTTAGGGGGCTAAGGCCAATTGCTGAAGTTCAATATTTGGACTATCTGATTTTTGCTCTTCAGACATTGTCTGACGATTTGTCAACCATCCAGTATAGAACTAAGGGTGGGCAAAAAGCTCCAATGATCGTAAGAACACGTGGCCACAGGCTTGAAGGAGTATGGCACTCAGGATCACCGATGGGAATGATTTTGGGTAGCCTACGAGGGATGTATGTACTGGTTCCCCGGAACATGACCCAGGCCGCCGGATTTTATAATACCTTATTTGAATCGGATGATACCGCTCTGGTAATAGAAAGCCTCAATGGTTATCGATTGAAAGAACGTATTCCAGACAACATAGCTGAATTTAGAGTTCCTCTTGGATCTCCGGAAGTACTAAAAGAAGGTACAGATCTCACCATCGTAACATATGGCTCTATGTGTCGCATCGTTTTAGAAGCGGCTAACCAACTGGAGGAATTTAATATTTCTGTAGAGATAATTGATGTCCAAACATTATTGCCTTTTGACCTTAACCACGACATTCTAAAATCGTTAAAGAAGACCAACAGAATTCTCTTTGCCGACGAGGATGTGCCCGGTGGAGGTTCTGCATATATGCTTCAAAAAGTTATGGAGGAGCAAGGTGGATATCAATATGTAGACTCAAAACCAATTACCCTGCCATCCCAGGCTCATAGACCTGCTTACGGATCTGATGGGGATTATTTTTCAAAACCAAATGTGGAAGATGTCTTTGATGCTGCTTATAGTATCATGAACGAAGCGAATCCAAATAGATTTCCAGAGTTGTACTAACCTCCAATTTGTTGTAGGGTTAAATCTGGCGACTCAACTGTGTTGCTTACATTCAACTCTCTATCTATAATTCTTACCTGGACTTTAAAGGTGTCGTTTCTAAGCAACAGACGAAATCCCTCTGACTGCATGCCATATCTAATGGTACCTTCTAGAGCCTTCCCATTTTTATTTATGTCCCTATCAAAAATTGGAAATCTGGCGTTGAAATCACGACCACATCCATTCTCACTAAATGCCCTAGTCCAGTCTATGAATTCGTATTCTCCATTTCTCCTCCTGAAGAAATCGACAAATATATTTTTATTACTTTCGTTTTTAGCGATGTAAAAAGTATCCAGTTTGGTCTGGAAGAATGAATTTCCGCTGGAATCAAGCAAAGAATCTCTAATTACGCACGGGTCGTTAAAGTTGGCACACTCAAATTCAAATATATCCAATCGATACGGTGGAAAAGGTACTCCCCAAAAGGCCTCGATTGAATCAACCACATAAAACTGGCAATCAAATTCTGCCGGTCTATTGTCAAATTCGCTAAAATCCGAATTTGGGTCAGTTCTTAAAATCAATCCATTTGGCCCAGAATCCAGAAATGTTCGGTCAAATGGCGGCTCAAATCCTTCACCATTTAACGTGACAAAGCGATTATTGGCGTCAATGATAAAGTCAAATGCATGCGCAAATAGCAAATCCCCATCCCTGCTGCTATTAAAAGGTAAAGTTTCACTTTCGAGTAGCCCAATATTACCATCTCCATCCTGGAAATCTATAGTCAAAATCAATGAATCCGGTATATTCCCGGCAACCTCTACAAACCTTAGATCATCGAAAACAATTCTAGGCACGTCATCAAAATCATCCGGCCTGAAGCAGGAAAAAAGTGTAATAGATAATAAAATGCTTAAAGCAATAAGTTTCGCAGATCTCATCATACCTTCCCAATAGCAATCCAACGGAAAGTTGTTTAAAATATTTTCAAAAATAGCTTCTTTTACAGATGCAGTTTAATAACAGCTATGAAAAGCTTATCCCTAATATAACTGATGAAAATTTTATTAGTTGTGCTTTGGAACTCTTTCAGTATCAAGCCCAACACAACTTTTTATACAAGGAGTATTTAAAAAATCTGAACATAGTGCCATCTGATGTCCAATCAGTTGATAAAATACCCTTTTTACCCATTGAGTTTTTCAAATCTTATAAGGTAAAAACAGCAGAATGGGAAGTCGAAAAAGAATTTCTCAGTAGTGGTACAACTGGACAAGAGAGAAGTACCCATTTGATAAGAGATCTTTCGTTCTACCATGATCTAAGTGTTCGCGGCTTTGAACAGTTTTATGGAAGCCTTGAAAATTTTGTCATTGTGGCCTTATTGCCCTCTTATCAGGATCAGCAGAATTCTTCGCTAATCTCCATGGTGGATCATTTCATTTCGCTAACAAACAATCCTAAATCCGGATATGTTACTGTGGACGATATTAAGGATAGACTCAAAGATATTTGCACCACCAAAAACAAAGTGTTGTTGATTGGAGTATCCTACGCATTATTAGACGTCTGTGATATTAATTTTGAGTGTACCCGGTTAATAGTAATGGAAACAGGCGGTATGAAAGGCCGCAAGAAAGAAATCACCAGAGCGGAACTTCATAGGTCATTGAAGTCTAAATTCAATGTTGAGCACATTCACTCCGAGTATGGTATGACAGAATTGTTGTCGCAGGCTTATGCAAAAGGTAATGGGGTGTTTCAATGCCCACCGTGGATGGGAGTAATGGTTCGAGATTTGAATGATCCATTTAAGATCCTAGACGAAGGCCAGACAGGCGGATTAAACATTATTGATTTGGCTAATATCCACACATGTTCATTTATTGAGACAAAGGACATTGGTCTGAAAGGGAGTAATAACAGCTTTAAAGTTTTGGGAAGATTCGATAATTCTGACATCAGAGGATGTAATTTATTAATGGCCTAAATGAGCAGTCTTTGATGATACTATGCTTAAAATCACCGGAGTAAGTAATAAGTTGTTCCGTTTTGCGTTATGAACTGAAATCTGGTAATTGTTTACTGTCATACTATATTTTTATATATATTTAAACAGCGAAGCCAATTTCAATAGTTATGAAGTGTAAAATTCTACTACTAGCAGTATTCTTAATGTCACTGGGTGCTTGTACTCAGAAGATGTGTCCTACCTACGCGAAAAAAGACGTTAAGCAGGAAACTAAAACTCAAGACGCGAGAATTTAGACCTTTCTAAATAAGGATAGCGGATATCAAATTGCTGGTATTCGCCTTTTTATTTTATGGCCCTTCAAAAGGGCTTTCCGTGCGTTAATCCAACCAAATATTTACCCAGGTCCGTTTTGAGCATGTGTACTGCCAGAGACGAGGTAAATGTTCCTCCAAATAGTTTTTGCACAGATCTGCCAATCATTAGTCTCTGTGAAAAGCGACTTCTCCAACTGTTCTCAAACTTTTTTCGGATTTGGTCATGATCAAACCCGTATTGACTTCTATTGTGAGTAATTATATCTGACAACATTTTGGCGGAATGTATGGCCATTGCCATTCCATTACCACAAAGGGGTGTAATCATTCCTGCTGAATCGCCAATCATGATAATTCCGTTTTCAAAAAGCGATTTCGTCCTGAACGAAATTTCGTTAATGGTTAAGGGTTTGTCGAAGAGGAAATCAGAATTTTTAAAAAGCTCTTTAAGAAATGGATTTTGAAATAGCACCTCATTTTCCATGTCGGAAATATTGCCAGCAGATTTCAGATTACTGCGGTGACTGAGGTAGCAGAGGTTGAAAGTATTGCCTTCTACTTTGCTAATGCCACAATATCCATTTTTGAAATTGTGCAGTGTTATTAGTTCATGAGGATGATCAGTTTTGATATGGTACTTTACCGCCAGATAGGGAGATCTCTTGCTAAAAGAATTGCGGTTGAGTGATTTATCCAGGTTTGATCTTTTCCCAAAGGATCCGATCGCTAAATCAGCACTGACCTGTTTTCCATTGTCTAAAGTCAAAAGGAAATTAGTAGATTCTTTCGAAATGTCAGTTACAACTGTTTTCTGTAAAACGTCTACTCCAGCATGTAATGCCAGCTTGAATAGGTGGTTATCTAGGGCATAACGACTGATACCAAATCCGCCTAGCGGAAGCGTTATGGTATGAGAATTCCCATGAGTTGAAGTCAACTGGAAATTTTTAATGCTGGCTGGTCCAAGGTCATTGGGGAACAACTGCTCTCTTTTTAGAAATGGGACAACTTCATTGGAGATGTATTCACCACAAACACGATGAAAAGGGTATTGCTTTTTTTCTATTAGCACAACGTCTAAACCCGCCCTCTTAAGTAAGATGGATGATATTAAGCCAGCCAGGCCCCCACCAACTATTGCAATGTCTCTTTTTTCAGACAAAATTGAATTACTCGTACTGTTGTTGATAGTAATGCTGGTAATCGCCTGAAATGACATGCTCCAGCCATATTTCATTTTCAAGATACCAGTCAACTGTTTGTTCTAAGCCTGCCTCAAAAGTAGCTTCTGGCTTCCAGCTGAGTTCATTGGTGAGTTTACTTGCATCAATGGCATACCTCAAATCATGACCTGCTCTGTCCTTAACGAATGTGATTAACTTTTCTGACTCCCCAACTATCCTTCCCAGCTTGGAGTCCATGATTTTGCAGAGATACTTAATAACATCGAGGTTTTGCCACTCATTCAAACCGCCGATATTGTAAGTTTCACCAACATTGCCTTTGTGAAAAATGGTATCAATGGCCTTCGCATGGTCTTCCACAAAAAGCCAGTCCCTTACATTTTCTCCCTTACCATAAACTGGTAGAGACTTCTTTTTTTTGATATTGTTGATACAAAGGGGAATTAGTTTTTCCGGAAATTGATGAGAACCATAGTTGTTAGAACAATTGGACAAAATGACTGGTAACCCATAAGTGTTCCCGTATGCCTTCACAAAATGATCTGAGCTTGCTTTTGACGCTGAGTATGGAGATTGAGGATCGTAAGGAGTAGTTTCAGTAAAAAATCCATCTTCAAGCGATCCAAATACCTCATCGGTTGAAATATGGTAAAAGAGTTTTCCCTCGCTACCAGCCCAATGGTCTTTGGCAGCATTTAGCAGATTTACGGTACCAATGATATTAGTACGAATAAATGCCATTGGATCACTTATTGACCTGTCCACATGGGATTCAGCGGCCAGGTGGATAATGCCATCAAATTCATTATGGGCAAACAATTTATCTATAGCACTATCGTCAACGATATCCGCTTTTACGAAGGTGTAATTTTCAGAATCTTCTATATCCGAAAGATTCTCCAGATTCCCGGCATAAGTCAGATTGTCAAGGTTGTGGATTTTATAATGAGGATATTTTTTTACCAATAGCCTAACCACATGAGAACCAATAAACCCCGCACCTCCAGTTACAAGAATGTCTTTTTCAAAATCAATCATTTATTTAATGTCTTTTGCCAATTGTAAGAATCCAGAAGTGCTTGCTCAAGAGATAGCTCCGTTTTCCATTGAAGCGTATTCTGAGCTTTCTTGACATCGGCGTAAATGGCCTCAACATCGCCTACACGACGTTCAGAGATTTCGTATTTCAATTTAGTGCCTGTTGCTTTTTCAAAAGATTTGATTAATTGTAGTACAGTATGACCTTGACCTGTACCGCAGTTTAGGGCTAAATGACCTTTGATGGTTCCATTAAAAATAGCTTCCAGGGCTTTTACGTGCGCTTTTGCCAAGTCGACAACATGTATGAAATCTCTGACACATGTCCCATCTTCGGTATTGTAATCACCACCAAACACCACTAATTTCTCTCTTATTCCTACTGCTGTTTGAGTGATAAATGGTACCAGATTGCCCGGGATTCCAATCGGCAATTCACCTATTAAAGATGAGGAGTGTGCTCCGACAGGATTAAAATACCTTAATAAAGCAGCATTGAAATTATTTTCGGCCATGGAATGATCTCGCAAGATTTCTTCACATATCTGTTTGGTGTTGCCGTATGGGGACTCTGCGGGTAGAATTGGCGTTTTTTCAGTTACGGGTAACTTTTTCGCTTGCCCATATACCGTGCAAGAAGATGAGAAGACAATATTGTTGATGGCCGCCTTCTTCATGACTTGGAGTAGGGTGGTCAATGAACCGATATTGTTATCGTAGTATTTCAGAGGATTTTCCACTGATTCTCCAACCGCTTTGGAAGCAGCAAAATGAATAACTCCCTCGATGTCTTTTTCAAGTAAAATTATCTTATTTAGATAATCAGCATCACGGCAATCTCCCTCATACCATTTTACCTCGGTTTCTAATATAGAATTGACTCCATTGATAACTTCTTTTTCTGAGTTACTGAAGTCATCAATGATGACAGGAGTGTATCCGGCAAGATATAATTCGACCACTGTATGTGAACCTATATACCCAGCGCCACCAGTTACCAATATCTTTTTACTCTGCATTAACAGACCTCCTTCCAATGCTATAGTACGTAAATCCGATTTCTTCCATCCTATCTGGATCATATAAATTACGACCATCAAAGATTACACTATTGTTCATTACACTCCTCATTTTATCGAAATCTGGTGTTCTGAAAACTGGCCACTCAGTCATTATTAATAGGGCATCCGCACCTTCGAGTATATTATACTCATTTGATCCATAATGGAGTTTTTCTCCATAAATTGATCTGACATTTTCCATGGCTTCCGGATCGTAAACGGCTACACGAGCTCCTTTACTAATCAGAGCGTCTATATTAGTAAGCGCAGGAGCTTCTCTTATATCGTCCGTGTAGGGCTTAAACGCCAAACCCCATATTGCGATTTTTTTATCACTAATTCCGTCCTCAAAGTATTCCTCGGTTCTTTGTAATAATTTTAATTTCTGATCAGCGTTGGTAGACATCACAGCCTTGAGAATATTAAAGTCATAATTCACGTCATTTGATGACTTGGCTAATGCTTGAACATCTTTTGGGAAACAGCTACCTCCATATCCAATTCCGGCAAACAAAAATCTCTTTCCAATTCTGGAATCTGTTCCAACTCCCCTCCTAACCTCATCAACGTCTGCTCCCAATCTTTCACACAGGTTAGCAATCTCATTCATAAAAGTAATCTTTGTTGCCAGGAATGAATTAGCTGCATATTTAGTCAATTCGGCAGATCGCTCATCCATAAATAATATAGGATTCCCTTGTCTCACTAACGGAGAATATAGGCCCTCCATGATTTTAATTGCCTTTTCAGATTTTGTTCCAATGACAACCCTGTCTGGTTTCATGAAATCATCGACTGCTACTCCCTCTCTTAAAAACTCAGGATTGGAAACTACATCAAATGCAACAGATGCCCCTTTCCTAATCATTTCTGTAACTTTTTCACAAGTTCCAACAGGTACGGTGCTTTTATCTACAATGACAGTATAGTCTTCTAATAAAGGTCCGAGGTCTTCAGCAACTTTGAGAATATATTGTAAATCTGCCGAACCGTCTTCATCAGAAGGGGTTGGTAATGCTAAGAAAATTACTTTGGCGTCTTTTATTCCTTCTTTTAGGTTGGTGGTAAAGGACAATCTGCCTTGGGCAATATTGCGTTCAAACAAAGCTTCCAATCCGGGTTCGTAGATGGTAATTTTCCCTTCATTCAGTTGGTCTACTTTTCGTTTGTCATTGTCAATACAGCAAACATGGTTGCCCGTTTCTGAGAAACAAGTTCCAGTTACCAACCCAACATATCCAGTTCCAACAACGGCAATCTTCATATTTAATCTCTTTATTTTTTAGGAGGCACAAAAGTAATGGTCTTTACTTTATCGACAATTCGAAATAAGAATGGAAACCAATAGATTACACAGGCTTAGTTTGCATCACTGAATGGTTATTTATAATTTAGCGAACATTTTCTATTAAAAATCGTTTTCTGTCTGATAATCAATTAAATATGGAGGCTATAATTAGCGAAAATTCACTAATTCAAGTGAAAGAAAACCAAGAGATGATCTCACAAATGATCGCAGATTTTGGTGAAAAGGAAATTAAGCCTTACATGAGAGAATGGGATGATAGTCAGGAGTTTCCCGTTCAATTGTTTAAGAAATTGGGAGAATTAGGATTAATGGGGGTTTTGGTGCCACAAGAATATGGTGGATCGGGATTCGGATATGAGGAGTATGTTACTGTAATATCAGAGATATCTAAAATTGATGGGTCAATAGGACTATCCGTGGCAGCACATAACTCACTATGCACAGGTCACATACTTCAATTTGGTAATGAGGCTCAGAAAATGAAATGGTTGCCAAAGTTGGCGACCGCGGAGTGGATTGGTGCATGGGGTCTAACTGAACCCAACACGGGCTCAGATGCGGGTAACATGCGTACTACAGCCACAAAAGACGGCAAGGATTGGATAATTAATGGAACTAAGAACTTTATTACACACGGAAAGTCAGGTGATGTTGCGGTCGTAATAGTGAGAACTGGCGAAAAGGGTGATTCTCATGGCATGACGGCTTTTGTAGTTGAAAGAGGTACTCCAGGGTTTGAAGGAGGGCGTAAAGAAGACAAGCTTGGCATGCGGGCATCTGAGACGAGTGAAATGATTTTTGACAATTGTCGTGTATCAGAAGATAATATTCTGGGTGAAATTGGTGAAGGTTTTGTCCAGTCTTTAAAAGTGTTAGACGGAGGTCGAATTTCAATTGCGTCTTTGTCACTTGGGATTGCAATGGGGGCGCTTAATGCAGCTATTCAATACTCCAAGGAAAGGCACCAATTCAATCAACCGATTGCCAATTTTCAAGGAATTTCTTTCAAGTTAGCTGAAATGGCAACAAAGGTTGAAGCTGCCTCTAAATTGACCTTTAGTGCTGCTGAACTTAAGCAGAAAGGCCAAAAAGTATCCAAAGAATCAGCTATGGCGAAATATTATGCTTCCGAGGTGGCAGTCGATGTTTCCAATGAGGCTGTTCAAATCTTTGGCGGTTATGGTTATACAAAAGACTACCCTGTTGAGAAGTTTTATAGAGACTCGAAACTATGTACCATAGGGGAGGGAACCTCTGAGATCCAGAAATTGGTTATTTCCAGAGAAATTCTGAAATAACGATTTGATATTGACACAGACCTACTCTATATTTGCAGCCCGATTTTAATAAGTAAATACATGCTTGTAATTAACGTAAAAGAGAACGAGTCTATCGATAGAGCCTTAAAACGCTTTAAAAAGAAGTTTGAAAAAACTGGTGTTTTGAGAGAGTTAAGAAGCAGGACAGCTTTCAAAAAGCCCTCCATTGTAAGGCGCCAAGAAGTTTTGAAAGCCAGGTACATACAAAAAATGTACGCCAACGATAACTACTAGTTTTTAGAAGTACGGTTAAATATTCCGGTAGCTTTTGTCTAAGTTAGTACTAACTCAATGGTACACTTATGATCGAAGGCTTTCTGCGCTATCTTGAGCAC
>JAJCYL010000361.1 GCA_029262955.1 Cytophagales bacterium
GGAGGCGCTAATTGATGAAGTACCAGGCGAAGATTAGTTACTAGAGATCTTTTCGAGATAACACCCAATAAATAAGTGAAACAAATATTGCTAACCATGCTATCACGATGGTAAGGTCAACCCAGGCAATGTAGTCTTGCACTTCCATGAAGACATATCTCTGATAAGGTAGCCGAATCAGGTTATTCAATGCGCTAATGGGCCATAGCGGCGCAGTTGCAGCAAGCAACTCTGGAACAAAGGGATTATGCTTGAAATTAACAATGAGAATGGGTTCAAACACCAGGGTATACATAAATATAGTTACGATAGCGAAGCCAGCTTTTTTAAGAACAAGTCCCACTAATAATGCGAAAGTGAGGAAGGTGACTACTTCAATGAAATAAGCCCCTAAAAATCCCATGGAACCAAATATGTGTTTGACATCGGTAACAGACGAATAACTAAGACCCGTTGTTAGCCCAATAATAAATAGTACGAGTGTGGCAGTAGCGGCGAGAATGACAATGAAATTTAGTTTAGTGATCAAAAACTCCTTCTTGCTCAACCCATCAATAACATTTTGTCGAAGGGTTCGGTAACTAATCTCATTGGTTATTGAGATGATTATGATAAAAGAAAGGATGACCTTAAAGTATGTAGCCATATAAGTAATGTTGTGCCACACATCAGGGAAGTCATAGAAGGGGAGAATAGTGGGGTCCAGTCCATCAAACTCGGCACCATGATTTTTTAAGAATTCTAAAAAGAACCTCACACCTGAGCTCACCAGAATCACCCCTACGAAATACATCATAGTTAAGATCCAAAAGACCTTGTAGTTTTTGAGTTTGTACCACTCAATGAGAAATAATCTACGCATCGTGCTCTGAAAGTATTTTTAGAAATTCTTGCTCGAGGTTGGTTTTGACTTGAGTGAGATGAGAAACAACAACCTTGTTCTCCAACAGGTACTTGTTAAGATCCGTACTATTTACCTCTCCATTAATGTCTACTATGTATTTGTTACCAGATTCTTTAATGCCCTGCTTGAAAGGCCATTCAACCAAGGCGCTATGCAGTTGCTCTTTGTTTTCTGCCGCTACTTCTATCGAATTCTTCGAGTTCAAAACATCTTCGACCGTTCCGGAATGAATTTTTTTTCCCTTGCGCAGAATGGCAAAATGGGAACATACTTTTTGGACCTCATCTAATAAATGACTAGCCAGAATTAATGTTTTTCCCCGTTCACTTATTTGTTGAATCAGATCGCGGATTTCAGCAATTCCCGTTGGATCTAAGCCATTTGTCGGCTCATCCAGGATTAATACTGGCGGATCTGGTAGCAAGGCAGCTGCTATTGCCAAGCGCTGCTTCATCCCAAGCGAAAAGGTTCGAAATGAATCATCACTTCTATCTTTCAGGCCAACCCATTCTAATACTTCATCAATTCTATTGTTTCCACACTCTTTAATTTCAGCCACAATCTTAAGGTTCCTGTAAGCAGATAAATAAGGGTAGAAACATGGCGTTTCAAGAATTGAACCTATTTTCTTGCGACTTTCACTTGAAGGTGGTTGACCAAACCATTTATACAAACCTGAACTCGGTTGAAGAACGTCCAACACTATCCCAAGGGTGGTTGTTTTACCACTTCCATTTGGCCCAAGTAGCCCAAAGATCTCTCCCTCGTTTATTTCTAATGACAGATCATCCAAGGCCTTTATTCGACCATAGTTCTTACTAAGATTCTTTATTTCAAGGACACTGTTCATGCCACCAGATTAATTTCCATGTTCATTTCTTTCACTCTTTCCAACCTCAAAGACATTCAGGAAGTTATCCGTTTTGAAGGAATTTATTAAATCAGGAATCTTATCAATTCTAATCATGCCCATTATGTCTACTGCCACTACTCCTTCATCTGTTTTTAATAAGGCTATAAATTCATCTTCATCTTTCCCGAGAATATAGAGCGTCTGTTGTTTGCCCTCGATTGTCATTAGTTCTTCGAAACCTTCCTCATCCCTAAATTTTTTTGAAAACGATTTTAATTCACTGATTGGAAAATCATTAACCTGATAGAAAGTCATTTTTTTTATGTCCTCTATCATCTCATCAAAATTGGGATCACGATTGATATTAATCATCCGCAGTGTACTGGCATAGAAATACAATTCTGCACCCAATTCATATTGTTTCCCGATTGATTTGAATACATCGCTTTGCGCCTGTATTGAATTATGAAATCCCGGCATATAGAGGAATGTAAGGACAAGAAAAAACCTGCCCTTTTGGAGGAGGGTAGGTTTTTTCACCGACTTCCTGATGAGACCCGTTCTAATTCTCATCCTTTTTATTGTCTGGATCAAGTTTTCTGAGATGATCTAGCGCATCAATTTTCATTTTTGAGGCCAACTTAGTGATCTTCTTCAAATCAATTTCTCCATACAGGGAGAGTAAATGGAATTGGTTCTTACCACCGGCAATCATTAGAAGTTCTGTTATAACACTTCCTTTCTCCTTAATCAAGAATTGAAAGTTTTGACTGCCATCTTTTACGGACATTAGTTCTTCATAACCCTTGCCGCGTATTTTAGATTGAGCATCTTTATACTTCGACATACCATCTTCGATACTATCACCCGAGATTACTTTGAGTCCTTTTAATTTGCTTATCGCTTCAAGGAATTCTGCCTCTTCTACATCACCAGTTTCGATATCAGTGAAGAGAGAAAACATTCTACTAGTCACTGTAACTTTCGTCAAACTTTCGTCATCCTCATAACTGCTAAAATACTTGGTAATGACATCGTCCTGAGCAAAAACGGGAACGCTAATCATTAATATTGCTGCACTTATTATTATTCTTTTCATTTTAATTGTTGTTCTAATTGTTCGATTAATGGAGCTAATATCACTGTGCACCCTGATTTAGCTTCCTTCTTTATTTGATTTGACATTTACTTCTGATATTATATCCTGAGCTTCGCTAAACTTCATCAACTGCTGTGTATGCTTTTTACCTTTGTTCATACTGGTTGAAATAGTTAGTAGTATTGCCTTGGTTGCCTCATAAGCATCTTGCGGATTGTCATAAGTGTCCGTCATTTGTGTTGACGACCCAAATGGATTTTTGAGTACAAAGGATGCCACAACAATTCCTGAAATGACAGCCGCCACCTTCCAATTAGTCAATAGCGGCCAAAATGCAATAGTTTTGGCAGAATTGCTTACTGGCTCTTCCTCTCTTAGTTGGTCAATTACCCTTGATTCAAAATCATTAGACAAGGATATTTTGCCCTGATTGGAATAGTAAGTAAATAGTTGAGCTTCATTCTCCAGCCCTTCAGGAGTTGGGTTATTAAGAAACCAGGCTTTTAATTGGTCCTCTTCTTTTCTGGAGGTCTGGCCGTCCCAATATCGCTCTAATAATAATTTAAGGTCGTTCGTATCCATAAATGTTTATGGTTTTCAATTGTTCTCTAAGTCGTTTTCTTGCTCTAAAAAGAGTCACCTTGACCGTATTGAGATCAAGTGATAAAACTTCCGATATCTCTTTATAGCTATAACCTTGTATATCTCTCAGTTGAACTATCTCTTTCTGAGTGTCAGGAAGTTTATTAATCATTTCACCAATCGAATGCTGAAATTCGTTATTGACCGTGACCTCCATGGGAGAGGGCCCCGGATCATAGAAATTACTGGCCTTATCCAGTGATTCTCCTTGATTGGCCTTTACCCTGAGTTTGTCTATCGACAAGTTTCTTATCATTCGCATGCACCAGGCTTCTTTATTCAAGACATCCCCCAATTCACTTCTTTTGTCCCAGATTTTTAACAATACTTCCTGAACAATATCCTCAGACAATTCGCGATTGCCTGTAATACTCTGAGAGTATCGAAAATATTTGTTCTTGCCCGGAAGAACTTCATTTTGGAAGACTTCTAAATCCATCTTATAACTATGCGACGATTAAGATTTACGAAAGTTACCGAACTTATTAAATCAATTAACTAATTCGGAATAAATAGACATCAACGCCTCAGATTGACCCTTTGATTGAAAATTCTGTGAATGCATATGACCTGCATTCGCATATTTTTGACATAGTTCCTCGTCTGATAATAAGCTATTAATTGCCTCTGCAAGGGCCTCGAAACTTTTTGGGTCAAAAGCTATACCTCCGGGGCCAAGCGTTTCGGGAAGGGCGGAGGTGTCAGCACAAATGACCGGTGTTTTGCTAGCCAATGATTCAATTACCGGAAGGCCAAACCCTTCATAGAAGGAGGGCACTATAGTAATGGCGGCTAAATGATAGAGCATGGAAAGCTCCCTACGGCCAATGATATGGTGGTCATTGGCAAATATGACTCTGTTTTGGAGTTTGTGACCAGTCACGAATTTTTTCAATTGCCTTTCCATTGGTCCATGTCCAACAATAATCAGCGGAATTTCGTCTGCAAGCTTGAGAGCTTTTAATAGACAGGACACATTTTTGTTTTCAACAAGTGCACCGACATAAAGGAGAAAGTCTTTAGGGAGCATGAGTTGATTTTTTAATAATTCCAATTCCTCGATTGCCCGCTCCTTAAAGAAAATATCATCACAGATTGGAGATACAATTCGGGTTAACCTATTACCTATTTTGTAGGCTTCCTGTAGATCATTCTTAGTATGATTTGAAACACAAATAATACCATCGGCTCTCTTAACAACATGCTTCATTTTAGTGTGATAGATCATGCGATCAATAGAAGAATAACCTTTTTCAAATTTTTTGAAAATCAGGTCATGAATGGTTACAACAAACTTGGTTTTTACCGCTGATGAAGTATAGGGCAGCTCATTGCTTAGACCATGATATAAATCAACTCCGTCTCTCTTTATATCATTAACGATCTGAAAGGAACGCCAATACGCAGGAATTGAATGTTTACTAATCTGATTAATGGTACAGAGGTCTCTGGCATCAGATAGGATTGCTTTTTTCGAGGCTCCATAATAGCTGTAATATTGATGATCTCTGTGATGCCCACAAAGCCCCCTAATAAGCGATCTTGAATAGCTACCAAGCCCTCTTGGATTATAAAATGCCCTTTTGGCATCAAAGCCAATGATCATAATGAGTTGGGTATGCCCCCACTTGCAGGGACTCCTTTGGCTATTTCTTCATTTTAACGAAACTAAAGCTTTTTACAATTCTTCTGAAGATGTCAAAGTAAAGAGTGATTACTAATAAAATTGACATTGCCCAGATCATAATGACGTTAAAGGTTTTCGTGTCGTAGTTCACACCCAGAAAATGCTTTTTTGGGAAATAAAACTGCTCCCTGAAATCTAATGGACTAGAAGGTTGTGGATCCATATAAATGGGATATATTTTCCGAACGAGTTCCCCATTTTGTTCAGTAATTCTTGATTTAGCTCCTGTATTTCGAACGAAAAATCGAATTTGTTGATTCTCATACTTTAGCTTCTGGATATCAAAACTTGCTTTTTCTTCGGGATTCATATCTGTAATGAACTTATCCTTTTCTGTGGAAGCTTTGTTATATCTGTTGCTATAAACTTTTTTAAGTGCCCTTAAGAATTCTTTTCCCTCCTCGTAAACATCGGAGTTGAAGGCCCCCATAGTCAACATTTCTGCCTTAGGGAAACGCTCTTTCCCGAAAATAACCAATGCCTTATTCACCTCATTTCGAACAATTGTGAGTTTGTTGACCACTTTATTTTTAATGTCAGGATCGGTGAGTGTATAATTTTGATTGATGAAATCCATGTTTGACTCAAGTGTTGGTATGTAGTAACTTGTTTGATACTCGGCATTGGAGGTTCGATAGTCAAAATCGTATACTCGTTGCTGATACGGATTGTCCTTAAAGGCCGTAACCATTAACGCCTCAAAAGCCCATCGGGAAGCCATCATTTCACCTATCATTGGTACCTTATCCTCGCTGGTCAATTGTGGATTTAATTTATCAAAACTGACAACCACACCACTCAGAATCAGTTGTGGAATCAGCAATAAAGGAATGAGAATATATATAGTAACCGCTGAATTAAATGCTGAGGATATGTTCAGCCCCATAGTATTGGCAAAACATGAAATGGAAAAGAGAATGATCCAGTAACTCATGGTCATATTCTCAATTTCCAATATCAAATCGCCAATGACTACGAACATCACTGTTTGAAGTGCCGAAAGAGAGAATAAAATCAAGAGTTTTGAAAAGACATAACTCAGTCTACTCAGATTTAAGAATGATTCCCGCTTAAGAATTTTTCGATCCTTAATAATTTCTTCGGCAGATACTGTCAATCCCATAAATAAAGCGACAATAACGCTCATGAAGAAAAAGGCGGGTATATTTTCATTTTCACTGTACCAATAGGTGTCGTTTTCACTAGGGATATACCTCACAATATACGCGAGTAGTAGAGCCAACACCGGGGCTTCCAATAAATTGATGGTGAGGTACTGGGTATTGCTCAATTTTGACTTTACATCCCTAAGTGTAAATATGACGGCCTGAGAGATTTTATTTGGTATATGAAGTGTAATCTTAGGTTTTTCAGAATGCTCTTCAATTTTCTGAATCTTAATTTTTTTAGTAAAGTATTCGTTCCAGGTTTCTGGTGATACTTTGCGCTGAGTTGTAAACTTGCCATATTCATTGACAACCTTCGTCTCAATAATACTGAAGATCTGTTCGGGATTGACATTGCCGCATTCCATACATGAACCGACTTCTTTATCGATCATATTGACAATGCTCTTGAAATAGGTAACTGCCTCTATTGGATTACCATAATATATTTGGTAACCACCTACATCAAGAATTACCATCTGGTCAAACATCTTATAGATGTCACTGGATGGTTGGTGGATAACTACGAAGATCATCTTTCCTTTGAGAGATAGTTCTTTGAGGAGATCCATTATATTCTCTGAGTCCCTTGATGAAAGCCCACTGGTGGGTTCATCCACAAACATCACTGCAGGCTCCCTGAGTAGTTCTAATCCAATATTCAGTCTTTTCCGTTGCCCAC
>JAJCYL010000362.1 GCA_029262955.1 Cytophagales bacterium
CACCCAAACTTTGTATCCTACTTCCTTTGCCCGATTGGTGAAGCTGGATATTGAAAGAAGAGGTCAGAATATCGGTTATATCACTGGAGCTGGCGATGAGATTCCGGCTAGTTTGGAACAAATTGGCTATCGTGTTTGGGAGCTCAAAGATGAGGAGATAACAGATGAAAAATTAGCGGATTTTGATGCTGTGATTTTAGGGGTGAGAGCATATAACACGGTTGACAGATTAAAATTTCATCAGTCTAAATTGATGAAATATGTCGAGAATGGCGGAACCATGATTGTTCAGTACAACACGAATAGAAGAATGGTCACCGATGAAATTTCTCCCTACTCCCTAACAGTAGGAAGGGATCGTGTAAGCGTGGAAGAGGCTGAGATTAGAGTTCTTAAATCAGATCATGAGGTTTTAAATTTTCCGAATAAAATAACTCAGGCGGACTTCGACAATTGGGTGCAGGAAAGAGGACTTTATTTTCCCTCAGAGTGGGATGATAACTTTGAAGCAATATTGTCATCAAATGACCCTGGAGAGGATCCTAAGGATGGAGGACTATTGGTAGCTAAATATGGAGAAGGATATTATATCTACAGTGGATACTCATGGTTTAGGCAGCTCCCTGCTGGTGTACCTGGCGCCTATCGTATCTTTACCAATATGATCTCGATTGGTAAAAACAAGGTTAAACCCACAGAATCGGGATCGGGGAAAGATTAGTTTCTCGGAGAGGTTTTTTTGTAGAGAGAGAACCACTTATTTTAGCCGCATTCAAACGTTGACCTATGGATGGAGAACAGGAATTGACTGAATTTGAGGATTCACCGCCGCCTCACTTTAAAAGTTGGAAAATCATCTACATGCTTGTGTTGGGAAATCTGGCACTGATGGTTGCCCTGTTTTATATCTTTACTAAAGT
This sequence comes from Cytophagales bacterium, assembly GCA_029262955.1. Classification (GTDB taxonomy): domain Bacteria; phylum Bacteroidota; class Bacteroidia; order Cytophagales; family Cyclobacteriaceae; genus JAJCYL01. The sequence continues at coordinate 921 of JAJCYL010000362.1, forward strand.
ATTCAATGAGTAATATTGACCTAATCGTTCTATTTGGGACTCTCTTGCTGATTGCTGCGGTCGGAGTTTGGAAATCGAGAAAACAGGCTAATATTGAATCCTACCTTTTAGGAGGTAAAAGCCTCCGTTGGGGCACAATTGGGTTGTCGGTAATGGCTACTCAAGCCAGTGCCATTACGTTTATTAGTGTTCCAGGTCAGGCTTATGAGAGTGGCATGTCTTTCGTTCAAAACTACCTCGGATTACCTCTTGCACTTATTATAGTTTGCGTATTCTTTATTCCAATTTATTACAAGCTTAAGGTTTATACAGCTTATGAGTATTTGGAGCAAAGATTTGATGCTAAGACTAGAATTTTTGGCGCCACTTTATTTCTTATCCAAAGAGGATTGGCTGCTGGAATTACCATACTGGCTCCATCAATCATTGTGTCTTCAATTCTAGGTTGGGACCTCTCACTTACAATTTTGGCTGTAGGTGTTCTGGTGGTGATCTACACCGTCTCCGGTGGAACCAAGGCGGTAAGTATCACACAGAAATATCAAATGTTGGTCATCCTTTTTGGGATGGTAGTTGCTTTTGTAGTAATCGTTGGGAAATTGCCAGATAGAGTTTCTTTTTATGATGCAGTGATTATGGCCGGTCAGGCTGGAAAGCTGGATGTAATCGATTTCTCCTTTGACGTTGAAAAGCGCTATACTTTTTGGTCCGGAATATTAGGAGGACTTTTTTTATCACTCTCTTATTTTGGTACTGACCAGAGTCAAGTACAACGCTATATTGCTGGCAAGAATACAACCGAAAGTAAGATGGGATTGATGTTTAATGCCATCTTAAAGATTCCCATGCAGTTCTTTATCCTCTTTGTAGGGATAATGGTTTTTATGTTTTACCAATTCAATCCGGCTCCAATCCATTTCAATCGGGCTAATATGGAGTATCTAAAAACCACTGAGTATGGTGAACAAACAGGGAGTATCAATACCTGGTATGATAAATATAGTGATCTCAGAAAGCAGGGTTATGCCAAAATTGATGAGGGAATAAGGCGGGATAATGATCAAACGATTGCTGAAGGTCGGGCAGAGGTATTAGGAGCTACGCAACAAATTGAAGAAGCCCGCAGGCAAATGAAGGCGTTAATAACCAAGGCCGATCCGAACCGGAAGACTAAGGATTCAGACTATGTGTTTCTGACATTTATTCTAACTGAGATGCCAATTGGCCTGATTGGCTTGCTGATTGCAGTAATATTTGCAGCGGCCATGTCTTCAACCGCGGGTGAGTTGAATGCCTTGGCATCTACATCTACAGTTGATTTTTACCAGCGTTGGTTTAAGCAGGTGGGTTCGGAAAAGCATTATTTACAAGCTTCAAAATTGTTGACATTGATTTGGGGGATTTTTGCCATTGCATTCGCATTTTTTATTCAGTCGGCTGAGAACCTAATTGAAGGAATTAATATTCTTGGATCACTTTTTTATGGGACCATACTTGGAATTTTCCTCGTTGGATTCTTTATGAAACAGATCAATGGCACTTCCGTTTTCATAGCAGCAATTGTATCTCAAGCGGTTGTGATTGGATGCCATTTTGCTAATCTGGCTGGTGCTGTTCAGTTTGGTTACTTGTGGTACAATCCTATTGGGGTAATTATGGTAGTGACTGTTAGCTGGCTGGTACAGTTGATGTTGCCTAAAAAAGTATAACCCTAATTCGGAAGACTGATTGTCACAGATACTAAAAGCTTATTTTAAGATTTGTGCTGTCATTACTCCTCCCAGGCCACTTCACCATTCTCTTCATACCAATCGTCATACATTGTTTGATATTTCTCGTCAATTGACCCTCTCTTTATTTTCATCGTAGGAGTAAGTAGCCCATTATCAGGGGTCCATTTATCTTTGACTACCACTATTTTTTGAAGCTGTTCATGATGCTCAAGTTCTGGATTAACCCGAGCTAATGATTCCAATAGACTTTCGGACACTACCCCCCTGTCCGTTTTTGATCCAACTTCAGATAATTCGATGAGGGCAATTGGCCGTGGAATACCTGGGCCGACTACACAGATCTGTTCGATGTACTCGTTTTTTGCGAACTTAAGCTCAATGGGGTTGGGAGCCACATACTTGCCTTTTGCTGTTTTAAACATGTCCTTTACTCGTCCGGTTATGCGTACGTAACCTTCAGAATCGATTTCTCCCTTATCACCGGTAAGTAAAAAACCATCTTTTATAGCTTCTGCTGTTTTTCCCGGCTCTTTGTAATATTCGACCATGTTGCTAACACCCTTGATACAAATTTCTCCCTGTTCACTGATTTTGGTCTCTACTCCCGGAAGTGTCTTACCCACTGTGCCAATTTTTCTTTCCCCGGGTACATTGGCATGGGAGTAGGCGTTATTTTCGGTCATCCCATAAATTTCATAAATGATTACACCTATCCTGTCAAACCAGGTAAGAAGAGATGGTGCGATGGGAGCGGCTCCGGTAAAGCAGTTTCTTACATGACTAAGACCCAAAGCCTCCCTAATCTTTTTACGAATAATATTGTTAACGATTGGAATGCTGAGTAAAAGATTAAGTTTTGATGAAGAGAATTTTGCCTGCACTCCGTTCATAAATTTGGTCCAGATTCGAGGGACAGCCAGAAATTGAGTGGGTTTGCATTCTGCCATATTTTCTTTGAACGTATCTAATGACTGAACATAATGAACACTTGCACCAGCACTCAAAACGACTATTTCAGTCAGCATACGCTCCGCAATATGAGATAGTGGCAAGTAGGAAAAGAAGCGATCTTCGGGTGTAATTGAAAAACTTTTTCTGAAAAAATCTGCTGCGTAGGCAGAACCTAAAAAATTCTGTACCACACCCTTTGGAACACCGGTTGTTCCAGAAGTGTAAATAATGGTCATAATTTCATCGAGATCCCGGGATGGATTTTCTGTGATAGGTGCGTGCAGTCCACCTACTTCGTCCCATTTTGGATGAGGGCAGTCAGGCAAACTATAATGGCCGAAATCAATACAATCGAAACCATCAGGTATACCCTTTTTCATCACCCCCCAGTCCTTTTCGTCCAACTTTCCGATAAATAGTAGCTTCGCTTCGCTGTGTTCAAGAACGTACTTGACGGTGTCACCACTTACATTGGGATATATAGGAACAGACACATGTCCACTCATCATAATGGCCAAATCACACATAAACCAGTGACAACAATTTTTTGACATTAACGCAATGTGAGATCCTTTTGGAAACCCTTTGGCGTCAATAGCTGCGGCCATCTTCCTCACTTCTTGACCAAATTTCGCGTAGGTGAATGTGTGCCATTGATCATCAATTGGTTGGAATAAGAATAATTTATCTGGCTGAGCTTTTTCCCAATGGTAGAAATTATCCAGGGGGGTCTTTAACTGTGTTATGTCGATTTCTGCCATAAGGTGTTTTATAAAGACAACGATAATTCATCTAACATATCATTTTTTTGCCTGGAGACAAAGTTAGAGGGTGTTTGCACGAACCTGATTTTTGGTACTCTTTTTATTTGGATAAAATGAAATATCAATTGTATTTTAATTATAAATATTTGTACCTTTAAAAGAATACTGCCAGGTATTAGTAAGACTGCATTTTATTGGACCATAAATAGCCTCTTAATTCAGGGCTATAAGAATAAATGCGATTCAATTAAGATGCTCTGAACTTAAGTTTTATTTTAACAGATGTTTTAGGCCCATTGACGGTCTAGGTTTATAGACATTTACTAACTAGAGTATAAGATGAAATCCAATCGACCTCTTAAGCTGATTACAGCTTTAATCCTCTTTGTAATTTCATTGTCCAATTCAAGAGCCCAGGAGTTTTCTGCAGGCGTAAATGTAGACTCACCAAATCCCAATGCAGTACTTCATTTGGTGTCTCCGAACGGGAACCAGGGATTATTGATTCCAACCCTAAGTTCAGCCCAGAGGACAGGCATGAGCTTGACGGCCAATGATAATGGGCTACTTGTTTATGACCGTGACCTTGGAGTCTTTTATTATTGGTTAGATCCCAATTGGATTGCGCTACTGATTTCCGAAACTGCTCAAACCTTAGATCTTACGGGTACTAATTTGACGATCTCAGGAGGAAATATAGTTGATTTATCAACATTGGGTTTCCTGACCACAGAATCAGATCCGACTGTGCCGGCTACCATTAAGGATGGCATTGATTGGACAGAATTGACAGGTATACCTGCTGACATTGC
>JAJCYL010000363.1 GCA_029262955.1 Cytophagales bacterium
TACTTTGACCGTTAGGAGATAGTACAGCTCCGTTGTCCGGACCATTCCTGTCTGTTAAAGCCGTCACACTGCCATCAACTGTTGAAACGGAGTATAATTCTGAATTTCGCCATTCATATTCCCAATTATCATTTCTATTCCCGGAAACAATTAATGAGCGGCCGTCTTTGGCCCAAATTGCACTGCTATGATTGTAATCTCCTGAGGTAATCTGCCTTGGCGTTCCCCCATCAGCAGGGATAATGAATATATGGTTATAGCCTGGCTCCATATAACCCGAACCATCAGCTTCGTGTTTTAATCTGGTTTCAACTCTTGGGTGATCAGCCCATTGCGCTCCCTTTGGTTTTTTGGGCGGAGCTACCATTTGCACTGGATTTTCCGGCACTAGCATGGAAAAGGACAATTTGGTACCATCTTGCGACCAACTTAAGCCTCGGGGAGACCTGTCCAACTGGGTCAATCTTGAAATTACTCTTGTTTTTGCCCAATAAAGATAAATCTCAGACCCTTCGTCAGTTGAACTCACAAAGGCAATTCGACTGCCGTCCGGGGACCACCTGGCCTGTGCCTCATTAACTTCACGGCTTGTCAGTTTTGTATGGTTGGTGCCATCGGCTCCAATCAACCACAGCCTGGATGATCTCCTGTCCTTCATTATATCCATTCCTCGCCTGGAGTAGACTACCTGATTACCATCTGGTGAAATTTGAGGGTCACTGGCCCACTCAAGATCAAACACATCCATTCGGGAAAATGGTTTTTTATTGTCTTGGGCGAAAACGGTTGACAAGCTGAGGATTAAAAGGGGTATGGTTAGTCGCATAAGTCTATTTGTTACTGAAATTGAAAAATAAGCTTTCCTTTATTCTTGGTAAACTAATTTTTGATGGGTGACTTGTATTGTTTTCAATAAGGAGTTATCACAGACTCCTCGCTACGTTCCGACGCTGTCGAAACCGCACTGAGTGACGTTCTATTCCTATTCTGTTCCGTCATACATAAGGAGACCAGATAGGTGGACTGAAGAATCTTCTGCTAAATTCACACCTTAATAATAGAACATCGTGACCACACTACCTCGAAACGTATGGATTCTTACCTTTTGTCAGGCCCTGATGACATCATGCGCTTCCCTGGTGATTTTCTCTGGTAGTTTTATTGGCAATAAACTGGCCCCAGATGAGAAATTAAGCACCCTTCCAGTAGCACTTTTTATCATTGGGACCGCCACTAACACCGTTCCTGTAGCTTTATTGATGCAACGTTTTGGCCGTAAAATGGTGTTTAGGATAGTAACCTCAATAGGCATGCTATTTGCTGCATTTGGAACAGCCAGCATAATAAATGAATCCTTTCTCTTCTTCTGTATTAGTGTCTTTCTTTTAGGTAGTACCATGGCTGCCGTACAGCAATTTCGATTCGCGGCAATAGAAAGCGTTACTGTAGACTTAATCCCCAGAGCCGCCTCACAGGTTCTGCTTGGCGGTATTGTCTCTGCTGTTTTAGGGCCTGAAATCGCAGTCTTTGGCAAGGATCTGTTGGCTCAGGAATATGCGGGATCTTTTACTTTACTGGCAGGGCTTTATCTGGTAAGTTTCCTTTTGATGGACCTTTTCATCAACACGGTACCCAAAACTGATGAGACCAATCAATCCTCCAGACCTTTAAGTGTGATTGCTGCACAACCAGTGTTTTGGACGGCTGTCTTAGGTGCTGTGGTTGGTTACTCCGTGATGAGTTTTGTGATGACTGCCACACCGATTAGTATGCATGTAATGGATGGTCACTCACTGGAGGATACTAAATGGGTTATTCAGAGCCATATTTTAGCCATGTACTTACCATCTCTTTTTACCGCTTGGATCATCAGAAAGTTAGGGATAACCAAAATGATGTTAGCAGGACTATTAGCATATGTGGTTTGCATCAGTTTGGCCTATGCTGATCACGCCTTTATGAACTATTGGATATCACTGATGCTATTGGGAATTGGTTGGAACTTCCTCTTCATAGGAGGTACAACTCTACTGCCTACTTCCTATCATCCTGAAGAGCGGTTTAAGGTTCAGGCTCTGAATGAGTTCCTGGTGTTTGGCTCGCAAGCACTTGCTTCAATTGGTGCCGGTTGGGTCTTATTTCAATGGGGCTGGCAGAATTTACTACTGATAACACTGCCTTTATTCGGAGTGCAGGTTGTAGCAATTATCATTTGGAAGTTGAGTACCAACAGGCTCCATCAGAAGTCTTTCTAAATACCTTAAATTAGCACACAACTATAGGGTAGGTATAGTTACATTTTGACAGCATACCCAATCGTTAGCATTAATTACCAAACGAATAGACATGAAAAAATCAACACTTATCGTAGCTCTACTTTTTATTTCAGTTTTTGCTTTTTCGCAAAATGACAAGACCGTTGTTGGTGAATTTTGCTACTACGAACAAATTGACGGACAAAAAAGTAGCAGTGAAGCTATGCCATATACTTATCATTCACGACTTGAGCTTAAATTCAAAAGTGATTACCAAATTTCAGTTAAAGACATGACTGGACTTGCAAACATCATTAAGACATATTCCACTAAGGCGACTTCCTCGAAATTATTGCTTGGAGAATACAAGCCCGAAACTATTGCCAAAGGAACAAAAGTGGCTGACGTAAAAAGTAGTTTGAAAGTCTATTGGGATGGTAAGAATTTGATACTGGAAATACCTGATTTGACTGACATGTTTGGAGGAGCAACTGCACCGAATCATGCTATTTTTATTCCCAAGGAATGCATTTCTAAACTGGTTGACTGTTTAAACAAATAAAAATGCTAACATCCTGTATGAAATCATGGCTGGTCAGTGGGTTATCGTGGCTTTGGCTCTTCGTAGATAGCCCGTCAATCCGCAGGATTGACTTACTGTTTCAAAATAATTTAGCAAGCCAATCCTGCGGATTGCCTCGGTGGTGAGCTGAAACTTTAGTACATTTAAATCAGCCACAATTCATACAGTGGCGTTAGAGGCCATTACTGCATACTATGAAATGCATCTATTCGATTATACTTTTTTCAACTCTGGTCCTGTTCTGCCTGCCCTCAACTTGATTGGGGGTTGGAACCGGGTTTTGCAGTCTCGCTTCCCTGCCTGGGCAGGCAGGCTTCACTCCATGCCTCACGGCAAACGAGCTTGCGACTTGCTAATACTTCGGGACACGACTCCCGCATATGAGGGACTTACACCCTCTGGAATAATTTGCTCATCTTAGATAGCAGGTGTCCATGCTGGGCACACACATAATGCATAAAGCATTGGGCACTTCTGATCTTCAGCAGCTTTTAACAGAATTAGCTACATTTGAAAAGGCCGTTGTGTCGGAGCAGACGCTTCATGCAAGGGTCGTTGTGATCATATCTTTCAAGACGAAAAAGGAAACACAGGAATACGTGCATAAAACGGGTTGTTTACTGCCTACAGGTAGCGCAGGCCGTTCAGTGAAATAAGACACCACTAAGATTAATAATGATAAAGTTACCTTAAGGCGCTGGACAGATGATTTTCAAAATGATTTTGCTGCCAGAATGGATTGGCGTACAATGTCCTACGAGGATGCCAATCATCCTCGGGCACATT
>JAJCYL010000364.1 GCA_029262955.1 Cytophagales bacterium
GGGAAGGTATTGATTGCGGTTGGTGCACACACAACCGGAGCACTTAATGTAATGTCATCAAAGGCAAAGCCATCAGAGGCTATTGCGGCATTGTCACGATGGGAAAATTTTATAACAAAATTAGCGGTGAAGGTGAGCCCATTATCAGACGCCAGGTCATCAAGATCAAAAGCTAATTGTTGCCAGGTGTTATCAGTCACACTTTGACCTTGCAAAACAACTACTTGTGTAAAATTAGCACCTCCATCATCGGAGAGGAAAATGCCATCGAAGGAGTCGTTGTTTTCGTCATTAAATTCTTTCCATGCAAATTGAAAGTCTAACTCCGTTTCTCCAGAAAGATCGAGATAGAGCTCAGCTTCATTGTTACCAAAATTCCCCGAAGGGCTGGCATCCATAGTCATGTGATAAGTGCCACCGTTCGGGGTATTCTGATCGGTGATAATCGTACGGGCGAAATTTTTTGTAGGGACACACCATTCGGCACTGAAAGAAGCTGTTTCGAAGTCTTCAGTATAGGGGAAGGTATTGATTGCGGTTGGTGCACACACAACCGGAGCACTTAATGTAATGTCATCAAAGGCAAAGCCATCAGAGGCTATTGCGGCATTGTCACGATGGGAAAATTTTATAACAAAGTTTGCAGTAAAGGTTAATCCGTTGTCACTAGCCAATTGGTCTAAGTCGAAACTTAGTTGCTGCCACGTGTTGTCTGTGACACTTTGACCCTGGAGTACTACTGCTTGCGTATAGTTGGATCCTCCATCATCAGATAGAAAGATACCATCAAATGAGTCATGATTTTCGTCGTTGAATTCTTTCCATGCGAATTGGAAATCGAGGTCTGTCTCTCCGGACAGATCCAGGTAAAGTTCAGCTTCATTGACCAGTTGGCTACCGGCAGGGTAGGCATCCATTGTCATGTGATAGGTGCCGCCATTCGGTGTATTTTGATCTGAAACAATAGTTTGCGCTCCTGTTAAACTGGGGATGCACCATTCCGCACTAAAAGAACCAGTTTCGAAATCTTCTGTATAGGGAAAAGAGTTTATTGCTGTTGGCGAACAATTAAATGCAGCTACCGAAATATCATCGAAAGCGAATCCATCATTGGTGATTGTTCCCTGGTCCCTTTGCTGAAACTTAACTACAAATTGATTAGTAAGTGTCAGTGCATTGGATGCGGCGAGGTTGTCAAGGTCCAATGTTACCTGACCCCAGGTGTTGTCGGTTTGTCCTGCGCCATTAAGGGTGAGTACCTGGGCAAAACTTGCTCCGGCATTATCTGAGAAAAATATTCCGTCTTCGGCATGATCTTCATCATTGAATTCTTTCCAATAAAAGGTTAAGATTACTTGAGTTTCAGCGGAAAGATCAAGATGTAGCCATGCCTCGTTTTGGGTCAACGTCCCAGACGGATTTACATCCATGGTTAGGTGATTGGTACCGGCAAAAGGTGTGTTGGTAGTCGTGACTTGAATTCTGCCTGTAGCATCATCGGATGCCGTTGTCCAGGAGACTCCTAAGCTACCGGACTCAAAACCATCGGTAAATGGCAGGGTTGCGAAAGTCTGAGCTTTAATCTCAATGAAAGCCGCACTCACCAATACCGCCAGCCAACCAACTGTTAATTTTCGTTTTACCCCAAAACCCATATAAAAGCCCGAAATGGGAATCAAATATGATTAATTCTGGAATGAATACTAACATTTTTCGATGGAATGGACTTCTACCTCGATGAAATTCAGTCCAAATCATGACCTTAATCAGTTTTTGCCCTGCACATGATCATAAATTGAACTGACTCACACCTATACTTTAGCAACCAGACAATAATTAATAACTTACCAATATAACTTACCAATATAACTATGCAACTGGAACAGTTTTCCTACGACAATAAGATCGTCAGGGCATTTTTAGTAGCCTCAATGATCTTTGGAGTAGTCGGCATGTTAGTCGGCCTGACTGCCGCCATTCAATTGTTTTATCCCGAACTCAACCTAGGCCTTTCTTATACAACCTTCGGAAGGATCAGACCCCTTCATACCAATACTGTGATCTTTGCTTTTGTAGGCAATGCAATGTTTGGAGGAATCTACTACTCACTCCAGCGTTTACTCAAAGCTCGAATGATGAGCGACGTATTGAGTTGGACTAACTTTTGGGGTTGGCAAATTATTATTTTGGCTGCGGCAATCTCGCTGCCTCTTGGAATGACTACCTCCAAGGAGTATGCCGAGTTGGAATGGCCGATAGATATAGCCATCACGTTAGTATGGGTGGTCTTTGGAGTAAATATGATAGGGACGATCCTCAAAAGAAGAGTGAAGCACCTTTATGTCGCCATCTGGTTTTATCTGGCCACTTTCGTAACTGTTGCGGTCCTTCATATTGTAAACTCAATGGCAGTGCCCGTTAATCTCTTCAAAAGCTACTCATTATACGCTGGAGTTCAGGATGCGCTTGTTCAATGGTGGTATGGTCACAATGCCGTGGCATTCTTTCTTACAACTCCTTTTCTGGGCTTGATGTATTATTACTTGCCTAAGGCAGCCAATCGACCTGTTTATTCATATAAGCTGTCGATCATACATTTTTGGTCATTGATTTTTATATATATATGGGCTGGACCACATCATTTGTTATACAATGCAATACCGGATTGGGCCCAGTCTTTGGGCACCGTATTCTCCATTATGCTGATTGCACCCTCATGGGGTGGTATGCTTAATGGCTTATTGACTCTAAGGGGCGCCTGGGACCGTGTAAGGGAAGATCCGATTTTGAAATTTATGGTCGTCGCGGTTACTGCTTATGGTATGGCCACTTTTGAAGGGCCCATGCTTTCTTTAAAAAATGTCAGTGCGATTGCTCATTTTACTGATTGGATTATTGCCCATGTTCATGTAGGGGCTTTGGGCTGGAATGGCTTTCTGATTTTTGGTATTTCTTATTGGTTAATTCCCAAAATGTACAATACCAAACTCGCTTCAGTAAAGTTGGCCAATACCCACTTTTGGTTGGGTACTTTGGGTATAATTATCTATGCCCTGCCACTTTATGTCGCAGGCGTTGTGCAGGCTTTAATGTGGAAAGAATTTAATGAAGATGGATTCCTGGTTTATAATAACTTCTTGGAGACTACTCTACAAATTTTACCAATGTATATGTTGCGAGCAGTTGGAGGATCTATTTATCTGGTAGGTGTTTTACTAGGTATTTATAACTTAATTCAAACTGCTAAATCTGGTAGTTTTATCGCCAATGAAGCTGCGGAAGCTCCTCCGTTAAACCCTAAAGAGTCAAGTAGAGCTGGATGGCACAGTGTGCTGGAGGGCAAACCTATATTGTTCACTACACTGGCACTTGTAGCCATATTAATTGGTACCGTAATCGAATTCGTACCTGCATTCTTAATCAAGTCAAATGTGCCAATAATCGCATCCGTGAAGCCATATACTCCTTTGGAACTGCATGGGCGGGACATTTATATTAGGGAAGGATGTAACAATTGTCACTCACAAATGGTCAGGCCATTCCGGTCTGAAACGGAGCGATATGGAGAATACTCAAAAGCAGGCGAATACGTTTATGACCATCCTTTCTTATGGGGATCAAGACGTACTGGGCCAGACCTTCACCGCATAGGCGGCAAGTACCCGGATAGTTGGCATTACTATCACATGCTGGATCCTACCAGCACATCGGCTGGATCAATAATGCCACCTTATCCCTGGTTATTCCTTGATGCCATAGATAAATCTCAAACTCCACTCAAGATTTCGGCCCTGAGAAGTGTAGGAGTGCCTTATGAGGATGGGTTTGAAGAGCGGGCTAACGATGTACTCGATGAACAGGCAAGCACAATAACGCAAAACTTGAAAGCTCAGGATGGCATTGAAGTGTCACCGGAGACTGAAATTATTGCATTAATTGCCTATCTCCAAAGACTGGGAACAGACATTAAGTTATCAACTGCTAAATAGAAAGCCATGTATAAGAACGTATTACAAAACATAGACAACGTTGACATCTGGCCGATCATTTCTTTGTCAATTTTTTTGGTCTTCTTTTTGGGCATGGCACTGTGGTGGTGGCGTATGGACAAAGATCACGTGAAAAAAATGGCACAAATGCCGTTGGAAGACGATGAATCCTTATTTTCAAAAAAGGAGAAATTAAACCAAGTCAAAACTGGAAACTCTCCCCTTGCGCACAGCTATGGAAGGCGGGCGGGTAGATTAAAAGGGGTGTTAACTCTTTTCTTTGCTTTCGGTAGTTCACCTCTATTTGCCCAGTCCTTTGGGGATGTTCTCCTGGATGATTATATGATGTTTTACACATTGGTGAGTGCCGTGATTTTTGTGGCAATACTGGTTCTAGTATTGGCCATATATCTTCTAATGGTGATGAGGAGTATGTTGATTGAGGTAGAGAAGAAGAAAGCATTAGAATCGGACATTGAGTATGTTGCAGAGCCAAGTTGGTGGAGCAAGTTCACTACACAGGCAACGGATGCAGTTCCGATTGAAGAGGAAGAAACTATTTTATTGGATCATGAATATGATGGGATAAGGGAACTCGATAATCATTTGCCCCCATGGTGGAAATGGCTCTTTTATGGCTCTATTGCCTGGGGAGTGGTTTACATTTTCTCATATCATGTAATCGGAGCGTTGCCCCTTCAAAATGAAGAATATGAAAATGAAGTCGCAGCAGCTGAGGTTGCAGCAGCCATTAGACTAACAGCTGCTGAAGAATCGGGGACACTTATTGATGAAAATTCTGTAGAGTTCACATCTGATGCTGCCGCTCTCGCAGACGGGGAGAAGGTTTATCAGACCAACTGTTCCGCATGCCATAAGGCCGATGGCGGGGGAAGCATTGGGCCAAATATGACCGATGAGTACTGGCTCCATGGTGGTGGCATTAAGAATATATTCACAACCATCAAG
>JAJCYL010000365.1 GCA_029262955.1 Cytophagales bacterium
CCCACAGGATTAACATTCCCCCAGTATTCTTCTTTTTGCGGGTGTACAAGTGGATCACCATATACCTCTGATGTGGAAGCCACTAATATTCGAGCATTTTTGTCTTTCGCAAGTCCAAGACAATTGTGAGTGCCCAACGAACTAACTTTCAAAGTTTGAATAGGCATTTTGAGATAGTCTATTGGACTGGCAGGCGAAGCGAAATGAAGGATGTAATCCAAATTGCCGGGCACATGAATGAATTTGGAGACATCACAATTATGGAATTCGAATTCTTTCTTTTGAAATAGATGTTCGATATTCTCCAGAGAACCCGTAATTAGATTGTCCATGGCAATCACATGGTAATCTTCCGAAATGAATCGGTCGCACAAATGGGATCCTAAAAACCCGGCTCCTCCGGTAATCAGTATTTTCTTACTCAAAATAATTGTGTTTTTCAGCGAATAATGGCCAATTTTTGTCTCTCTCTGATAAAATTACTTTCTGATCGACTCCCCAATCAATATTGAAATGTGGGTCGTTATAAATTATTCCGCTTTCATTTGCCGGAGAGTACGGCCTATCAATACAATAAAAAAACTCAGCTTGTTCACTAAGAATCAGGAATCCATGCGCAAAACCTCTGGGCACATAAATTTGCTTTTTATTGGCCTCACTCAATATTTCCTTGTGATGTTGCCCAAAAGTAGGACTACTTCTTCGAATATCTATTACCACATCAAGAACCTCGCCATTGAGGACTCGAACAATTTTTGATTGAGCGGCTTCCCCTATTTGGAAGTGCATACCCCTTAGGACACCCTTCTTTGACAAGGATTGATTCTCCTGGACTATTTGAACCTGGATTCCTGTCTGATTATAAAATTTTTCATTATTGAAGCTTTCAAAAAAATAGCCCCTATCATCACCTAAAACTGTTGGCTCAATAAGGTAGCAATCCTTTAATGTTGTCTCAGTGACTATCATTCTGCGATTCTCTTCAAGTATTCACCATATCCACTCTTTACCAAAGGTTTAGCTAAGTTTATTAGATCCGATTTGCCAATGAATCCCATTTTATAAGCCACCTCTTCAATACAGCCTATTTTCAGACCTTGTCTTTCCTCAATAGCTTGTACAAATGAGCCGGCCTGCATTAGTGACGGAAATGTACCAGTATCCAGCCAGGCTGTCCCCCTGCTTAGCATACTAACTTTCAACTTACCCCGGTTCAAATATTCCTGGTTCACGTCAGTTATCTCATATTCACCTCTCGGGCTTGGTTTCAGGTTCTCAGCGATACTCACCACATCATTATCATAAAAATAAAGACCAGGTACTGCATAGTTGGATTTTGGGTTTTTAGGTTTTTCTTCAATAGAAATGGCATTAAATTTTTCATCGAATTCAACGACACCATAGCGTTCAGGGTCCATTACATGATAGGCGTAAACTACTCCACCATCGGGATTATTATTTGACTGTAAAAGCTTAGCAATCCCGGATCCATAGAATATGTTGTCGCCAAGTACTAATGCTACAGATTCAGCACCGATAAATTCTTTGCCAATTACAAATGCTTGAGCAAGGCCATTTGGATTCTGCTGTACCTTATATTCAAAGTTGCAGCCTAGCTTCGAACCATCCCCAAGTAATTTCTCAAAAAGAGGCATATCGTGGGGAGTAGATATTATAAGGATTTCCTTTATTCCAGCTAACATTAGCACCGATAAAGGGTAATAAATCATAGGTTTATCGTAAATAGGTAATAGTTGTTTGCTTATCGCTAATGTCAAAGGATGGAGCCTTGTACCAGACCCTCCAGCCAAGATTATTCCTTTCATAACACCGATTCAGTTCTGTAATATTCCTTATACCAGGTCACAAAGTTGCTAATGCCTTCTTCTATTGAAGTGGTAGGAGAGTAGCCCGTTAATGCGCTAAGATTATCAATATTTGCATAAGTAGCCGCCACATCACCTTGCTGCATCGGGAGCATATTTTTCTTAGCCTTCTTACCCAGGTTCATCTCAATCAATTCTATAAACTTTCCTAATTCAACCGGTTTATTATGGCCAATATTGAAAATTCTATAGGGTGCATAGCTCGTATCAGGGTTCGGCTCCAGGCCGTTCCAATTGGCATCTCCTTTAGGTATATTGGGAAGTAGTCTGACGATACTCTCAACGATGTCATCTACGTAGGTGAAATCTCGTCGTAAATTTCCTTCATTAAATACATCTATTGGTTTGCCTTCAATTATGGCTTTTGTGAATAAAAAAAGTGCCATGTCTGGTCTGCCATAAGGGCCGTATACGGTGAAAAACCTTAACCCTGTCACCGGAATATTAAACAATGACGAATAAGAATGAGCCATGAGCTCGTTAGATTTCTTGGTGGCAGCATAAAGAGAGACGGGATGGTCAATGTTATCTTTTTCTGAGAACGGCATCTTTTGATTGGCTCCATAAACAGAACTTGAAGAGGCAAAAACCAAATGTTCGATGCTGTTGTGACGACTTGTTTCTAAGATATTGAGAAAGCCACTAATATTCGAGTCAATATATGCTTTTGGGTTATCGAGTGAATATCGCACTCCTGCTTGTGCTGCCAAATGGACTATTTTGGTGACCCCATTGGTTTTGACAATTTGGTCCAAAGAATCACTATCCAGCAAATCAATTTTGTAGAATTGAAACCGATCTAAGACCTCTAGTTGATTTAATCGGGATTCTTTCAGAGTCACGTCGTAATAGTCATTGAGGTTATCAATTCCTATGACTTGAAAGCCATCGTCACACAACCTTTTTGAGAGGTGGTAGCCAATAAACCCAGCAGCTCCGGTAACTAAGATTTTCTCTTCTCTCACATTCAGCGTTTAATTGAGTGCAATGCTAAGTCGAATCTGACTTTTTAGCAATCACTACTTAGTTAACTTTCGGTTCCATACCTTTGAGTATTAACCCGGATGATTGAAATAAAAACCTTCTTGCACAAAGAATTCCTAATGGAATGGAGGCAGAAATACCTTATCAATGGAGTTTTTCTATATACGTCATCAACAATTTTTATTTGTTATCTGGCTTTTAACATCAGGGGTGCTACTATTACTCCGATAGTGTGGAACACCTTGTTTTGGATCATTATTCTATTTTCAGCCATAAATACCATTGCCAAAAGCTTTTTACAAGAAAGCAATCAAAGAGATATCTATTATTATTCCTTGGCTAGTCCGGGCGTCATCATTATTTCTAAGATAATTTACAGTGCAATTCTCATGGTAATTGTTTCAACACTAGCATTGATTTTGTATTCCTTATTACTAGGCAACCCTGTACAGGATCAGACTTTCTTTGCAATAGTCCTTTTTTTGGGATCACTTGGGTTTTCATCCTCTCTAACTATGGTTTCAGGGATTGCATCTAAAGCTGGAAATAGTGGCATGTTAATGGCCATTTTAAGTTTCCCTATCATTGTTCCCCTGGTTATGATGATCATTAAACTGTCTAAAAATGCAATGGATGGGTTAGATAGAGGAGAGAGTTTGGATGAAATTTTAGTTCTATTAGCATTGAATGCAATAACAATCACTTTAGCTTTGTTACTATATCCATACCTGTCTAAAAACTAATATGACCTGGATGAAGCAAGCTTGGTGGAAGATTTTAAGCGTTGTTCTACTATGTTACGCGGTAGTGGGAGGTCTGTTATTACCCGTTCCTGCACTACCTATTTTGAACGAAACCATTAGAGTGCTGCATTTTCACGTGCCAATGTGGTTTGGAATGATCATCTTATTTATGATTTCTGTTTATTATGCAATCCAGTTTTTAAGAACAAATGAGTTGAAATACGACGTTTACAGCGTGAATTTTACAAAAACTGGCATATGGTTTGGGGTTTTGGGGATGTTGTCTGGGATGATCTGGGCTAAATTTACATGGGGAGAAATGTGGAGTGGTGATCCCAAACAAAACGGATCTGCAATTGCTCTTTTAATTTACTTTGCCTATCTGGTTTTACGGGGTTCTCTAAATGATCAAAACCAAAGAGCAAGAGTTACGGCCGTCTATAATGTTTTCGCATTTGCAACTCTGATTCCACTCATTTTTATTTTACCAAGATTAACGGATTCACTTCATCCTGGAAATGGTGGTAACCCAGGTTTTAACGCTTATGACTTGGATAGTAATTTGAGGAAAGTTTTTTACTTGGCAGTTTTAGGCTGGACACTTCTTGGAGTTTGGTTGGCAACCTTAAAAATTAGAATTGATATTATAAATGAAAAAATTGAAGATAAAGAATTGGCTATTAGTTAATCTGGTGCTCATTTTGGCCCCACTACATCTGTCTGCTCAGGTGACAAATCGAGTCGAGATGGCAGATCAATTTCGAGCAGATGGCAAAATATATATTGTTGTGGTTGTGATATTATGCATCGTTTTGGGTCTGTCTTTCTATGCCTTCAGAATTGATCGGAAGATCTCCAAACTCGAAAAAAGAATGGAGTGAAAGAATGATTTAAATCAGGCCCATAAAGGCAGGAAACCAATTACCTTTGTAAGACGTTCTAATTTGAACAGTTGAGTTTAAATCATGAAAAAATCACATTTACTCGGAATCGTTGTAATTGCAGTCGCAATCATGGTCATTATTTCTACGGCCGGTGATGCGAGTTCATACGTTACCTTCAAAGAGGCCAGGGAACTCGCGGAAAATGGAAATGCAAAAAAGATTCACGTTGTGGGTAAATTGAAAAAGGGCGCCAT
>JAJCYL010000366.1 GCA_029262955.1 Cytophagales bacterium
CCCATCTACATCAGCAAAGGCTATGGAACTTTGATCTACCCCATCAAATGGAGTACCGGTTACCTCACTATATCCACCATTCCCATCATTGGAGTAGAGTTTAGCAATTCGTTCATTTGAACTATTCAAACCAGTAATGAGTACATCCTGATCGTTATCTCCATCGATATCAGCAAAAGCAATTGAACTTTTCTGCACGCCATCAAATTCAGGAATAATTGGAGATGCAGGTAAAGGTGGTGGTACTCGCTCAAACTGTATGTTTTGGGCAATTGTTTTAAGTGTAGAGATGGTAATGATCGCAAATATTATGATGGTTAGTTTTTTAATAATTTTCATTAAAATTAATAGTGATTTTCATTAATCTATTCAAACCTCACAGTAGCGTCTTATTATTCTACTGGACAGTTTTAAACAATTAATTGCTTAAAATGGTTCAGTTAGCTAAATTAGTTCAGAATAATTGAAGGCCCTGTTTTTTGTAAAGCAAAAAACAACTTCCAAAACCGCTGCCTTAACTTATTCCCTGTAGAAGTTCTCGCGAGTGGGGAGTATGAATTCACACAAAAATTGCAAGAAACAAACGATTGCCGGCAATATGAGCTTCATCCTGCACATTACATGATGATTTCATAATTTGGTGTACGAAATTTCGTATTATCGGCTTCAATTTCAAATCAAGGGTTATTTTGAACAAAAAACTCTTCGAATCTTACCTCGCGGCTCTTCTTCTATGGTTTCGGGATTCTAACCCTTCATTTTGGTTGGATCTTGCCTAGAAGGATAACTTCTCCCCAATCTCATACAGCAAATAGCAAACCTCTTGTACTTCTCTTTTGGTAAATTCTTCTGGTTGAAAGTGAAGCCTATAAATGACTTTGCCCTGCACATTACATGATCATTACATAATTGGCACACGAAATTTCCTTGATTGCCATTTCTATAAAATTGAGGGCAATAATTGATTACCGCATATAATAACAGTAGTAAAAGCTCACCTCCTAGCGGCTCATTAATTGAGGACATCAAATAACCGGAACCCCTCTCACTGGACTGATCCAAGTTCAAATCTTACCAAAGGCCGCTCCCCTCTCAGTCGAACTTCGGCAATTGCTATATCGAACTCCGTTTTACTTTACAGAAAAATATGCCCTTGGAACACCTAACTATAATTGGAAAGACGAACTCTGTGAAAATTGGGTCGTCCGAATTTGGTCCGTTAAATTGGAAAACGAAATTCAAATGGTTGTGAAGTTCTGAATCAGAGACTAAAGACACGCCCCAACAGCAGCATCCGTAGGCTTGAACTTTGTTAATTTCTATAAAAGTATCTGATTGAAATGCTGTTTGAAAGTAGCTCATGTGCCTAATGGATTTTTAGCATTTTTTTAGCCAGCGTTAGAGTTGTTTGTATTTCAAGGTGCCAGAAAGTGTGACCGATTCAAGTTGCAATTTTGTCCTTTTACCAAATTCTACCTCTTTTCGTATCGTTAACCTATATCTTTAGCTCATATCGTATCAATTTATCATATCAATATCATTTTGCACATGCCCGTTGTTAGAACCAATTAAAGATATCCTTTAAAATAGCTTCTTAAAGAAGTGTTCAAATTCATCAAACATGAATGATTCATCAAATATTTGTTTGTCTTGTGGATTCTGTTGCGACGGCACCTTGATTGGTTATGTAAAGCTCGATCGTGAAGAGTTGCCTGTATTGAGAGAATTAATGAATATAGAGGATGCAAATGGTAAAGAATTTTTTCTCCAACCCTGTAACAAATATTGTGATGGTTGCAATATCTATTCAAAAAGACCGAAACAATGTGCCAATTTTAAGTGCGGACTTTTAAAATCCGTCGAACAAAAGGAATTGGATTTTGATTCGGCTATTGAAATTATCAATGTGGTTAAACAAAAAAAGATCGCCATAGAAAAAATGTTAGCGTCTCTTCAGTATGAACTACAATCACAGTCATTTCACTTTAAAATGGTCGAATTGAAAAAGTTGCTGGAGAAAACCAAGTCTGAATCATTATTGACTCAAACCCATCTGAAGTTAATATCGGACCTTGAGCAGCTCGATAGTCTGCTGTCAAATAAATTTGGTATCTCGTTATATTAAGATCAAAAAATTTGAATTGCATCCTTGTTGCAAAGGGCGAGGATTGCGTAGTTACTTGAAAGTGCTGTGTAAATCCAATATATTGTAGATATAAGAAAAGTCCAGAAGCACGTACCACATCTGGACCGTTAATAAACCAGTAGAATTTGTAGAAACCGGTCACGATGCGGAAAGAGCAATTAAAGATTTATGACGAATTAGTTTCCAGGTGTCCACGCTTCGAACGTAAAGGAAAAACAATGCCATATACCTCAGCGAATGGACATATGTTTTCACTTTTCAATTCAGCTGATGAAATAGGGATCCGATTTTCAAAGGAAGTGCAGAAAAGATACATGGAATCGTATGATACAACAATCTATAAATCCTATAATTCTGTAATGCACGGATACATCTTAATAACTAATGAAATGATGGAGGATTTAAATAATGTAGCAAAACTACTAGATGAGAGCTATGATTACGTGATGAGTCTTGAATCAAAATAAAAATAACCGTTCTCGTCCTCGCCATGCAACGAAGATGAAGGCACCTCACATCCTCCTCGGTTGTAACAAGGATGCAGACCTCGATCATCCATAATTGAATATAGGATCTCACCCTTCATAGGTGGAGTAAACATCTAATAATCGATATTCATAGAATAGCTCAAACTGCCAAAAACAGTGATTTCGTCAAACCGGCTTCATAAAATCGAAAAGAGTTTATAAATTGATAGCCAAACAACCTACAATATGAAAAAGACTGCCTTACTACTCTTTACTTTTTTCACTATCAATGCATTTGCTCAAACACCATTAGTCACTATTCCATTTGAAAGATATGGGGATCACCTTTTCATAAAAGTAAGTGTAGACGACTCGGAACCACTGGACTTCATCTTTGATTCGGGAGATGGCATTACCGTAATAGATGAAGAAATAGCAGACCAACTTGAATTGGTCAAACATAAAGTGGTGCTTAATGAAGGAACTGTTTATGGTTCAATAATCAAGCACAATAAGATTGAAGTTGGAGGCTTTCTCATTGAAAAGAATATTAAGGTATATTCCACAGATTTGGATCATTTAGAAATCAGTCTTGGTCGTGACTTCGATGGCATTCTCGGTTATGACATTCTGAGGCATCATAGCATCCGAATTGATTACGACAACCACAATTTTGAAATTTACAAATTAGGAGATCATCCCAAAAGAGGGGAAGCCATCCCATTCAAATTGGTCAACTCGATCCCTACCATTGAAGGAACAGTTGTTTTGAACAATGGGGAACCACATCCCGGAACATTCTTTGTCATGACCGGGGCAGGAACCACGCTGGATATCAACTCTCCGTATTCCGAAAAATATGATGTGATTCACAAAACAGGGGAACACTACTCTTACCTGGTGAAGAGCATTTCCAACAATGAAACCATGCATTATGAAGGCTGGGTAAAGTCCTTCTCATTTGGTAAGCAAAAGCTTGAGAACATACCAATCGGAATTAGCCAGGCAACCAAAGGTGCACAGGCGCATAAAACCGTCTCCGGCATCATTGGTAACGAAATTCTAATGCGTTATAACATTATCATTGATCTGCCCAGTAAGACCATGTACCTGGAAGAGAATAGCGATCACGCAGAAGGGTTCTCCATTAATTGTAGTGGAATAGATATTCAACTCTCTTCGGATAAAAAGAAAGTGCTTATTCACCAGGTATATGAAAATAGCCCCGCTTCAAGAGCCGGAATTAAAGTCAATTCAGAATTGGTTTCCATCAATGGGCAAACTATGAACCAAATCAATATGCAGGAAGTTATCCGGCTGTTAAAAGAAGACGGTAAGACGGCTAACCTGGTTGTTCGTCAGGATGGAGCTGAGAAAAAAGTTACACTTAAACTCAAGCACCTGATCGAGCAATAAATCCTGATCATATTTTCTCGTAGGAGGTTAAAACACCCTTGATTAGGGCAGAACTAAACCCCTGGTGCTCCATTTCATTGAGCCCGGCTATGGTACACCCACGTGGAGTGGTGACTTTATCAATTTCACTCTCCGGATGGCTGTTTTGTTTGATCAATAAATCTGCGGCACCCTTTACGGTTTGTGCAGCTATTTTCTGAGCTATATCGGCATGAAAGCCAATTTCAATCCCGCCTTGTGTGGCAGCCCTAATAAATCTCA
>JAJCYL010000367.1 GCA_029262955.1 Cytophagales bacterium
TTGTCGAAGGGTCTGTCAACTAGAAACGTTTTATTAAAACTTAACGCCTATGCTTCGACAAGCTCAGCATGACATTCTATAGTTTTAAGTCATTTCCCTATACTAGTATTGTCACCCTGAGCTTGTCGAAGGGCCTGTCGACTAGAAACGTTTTATTAAAACTTACGCCTATGCTTCGACAAGCTCAGCATGACATACTATTTTATTAGGTCACTTCCCATTACTAGTATTGTCACCGGGAGCTTGTCGAAGGGTCATTCTTGTCCTGGTAGTTTTTAGACAATTCTGGAAGCTTATCCCAGTCTCTGCTTATCAATGCCTCCTTCTTGGCTCTTCGCCATCCTTTAACCTGCTTTTCGAATTCGATGGCTTGATTGATGTCGTGAAAGTGTTCGCTAAATACAAGCTTTACTGGTCTTCGTTTGTAAGTGTACGATTTCTTATTCTTTCCTGATTGATGCTCCTGAACCCTGTTGTCAATGTCATTGGTAACTCCAGTATAGTAGGAGTTGTCAGAGCACCGGAGGATGTAAACAGAGTAATTATCCAATTTGATATTTCTAATGGTTAAGTGGGTTTCAATTTAACAGCCTATGCTTCGACGAGCTCAGTATGACATGCATTAATTAATGGTCATAACGTTTGTCTTGCTGCTTTGTCACCCTGAGCTTGTCGAAGGGTCTGTCGACTAGAAACGTTTTATTAAAACTTACGCCTATGCTTCGACAAGCTCAGCATGACATGCATTATTAATGGTCAGAACGTTTGTCTTGCTGCTTTGTCACTCTGAGCTTGTCGAAGGGTCTGTCAACAACTAGTAACATTTTATTAAAATTTAACGCCTATGCTTCGACAAGCTCAGCATGACATACTATAGTTTTAAGTCATTTCCCTATACCAGTATTGTCACCCTGAGCTTGTCGAAGGGTTTATTAGCGGGGGAATTTAAATATGACTAAAAAGGCAAATCGTCATCTTCCATGGCTGCACTATCACCCGAACTCTTTAGCCATTCTGGTTCTGAAGTTGGCGTAGTGGGAGTGGTGGGAGTTGCATTATCAGTTTCCGACTGAGCAGGCGATGCAGGAGCCTCCGGAGGCGTAGCCATTCCCTGAGCAGGCGCTATTTTCCAGGCTTGTAGTGAATTGAAATACCTCACTTCATTCTGTTTGTCCGTCCACTTTCTTCCTTTGATGTTAAAGTCAATCTCTATTTCATCGTGGAGATTAAATGGTTCAATAAGATCGCAACGGTCCTGGATAAGCTCAAATTTGACATATTCAGGATACATTGGATTTTCCGCATATTCCACCACGAATTCTCTTTTCTTGAAGGAATCCGTAATCTTCTGAGTATCTAATTTTTCGATCAGTTTGCCTTTGATATTCATGGAGCGTGCTTTGCTTTATTAAAAGTTCAAAGTTAATTGAGCATTCGAACTTATCTCTTTTTCGGGCAAATTTGAAATGGTAAGCCCCAATAATCGGACTGGATTTGCTTCGAGGTCACATTGTCGCAGCAACTCTTTGGTAACTCCCATCATTAGTTCAAGCGAATCAAAAGGTTGATTTAATGTCTTACTTCTTGTTATTTGCTTAAAATCAGAATATTTCAATTTTAACGTAAGTGTTCTGCCAAAAGCTTCAGACTTTTTCACCCGATTAAAGACCACCTCCCCAATTTTATTTAACTCATTCATCATTTCCTCGAACGTTTGCAAATCGGTTTCAAACGTGTCTTCCGCCCCGACCGATTTCCTCAACCTATTGGGGTTAACTTCTCGCTGATCATTTGCTCTACATATGTTGTAGTAATACTTTCCAGCTTTTCCAAAAACTTGCACCAACCTGCTCAAATCCCATTTTTTAAGATCACACCCCCTCATAATACCCAGGTTGTGCATCTTTTTCGCAGTCACCTTTCCAATTCCATGAAACTTACTAATGGCCAGATTGTCGATGAATGCCTCTGCTTTATTTGGAGCAATTAGAAACAATCCATCTGGCTTATCCTGGTCGGAAGCAATCTTTGCCAGAAACTTGTTAATCGATATCCCAGCTGAGGCGTTCAACTGGGTCTTTTCTTTGATCCTTTCTTTAATTTCCCTAGCGATCAGAGTAGCAGAAGGCATCCCTTTCTTATTTGTAGTGACATCCAGGTAGGCTTCATCTAAGGAGAGGGGCTCAACCAAATCCGTGTAATCACGAAATATTTCACGGATTTGTTGTGATACCTTACCATAGACATCAAATCTAGGCTTGACAAAAACAATTTGAGGGCATTTTCGAAATGCAATCACCGAAGGCATGGCTGAGTAAACTCCAAATTTTCTAGCCTCGTAGCTGGCAGCGGCGACCACTCCTCTTTGACTACTTCCACCAACGGCAACTGGTTTGCCTCGTAATTCAGGATTATCTCGTTGCTCTACTGATGCGTAAAAGGCATCCATATCTACATGAATTATTTTCCGAGTGTTCCCTTCAGAGAGCATACATTAAATTTAACGTCATTTGACCAATTGGAATAAGTATAAAAATGCTGAGTTTCATGGTTATAGCTAAAAGGTCTAATTTTGCACAGTTAAACGGAAATTAGTGTAGATATGTCAGAATTGGAGAATAAACCGACGCCTCAGAAGAAGTCAAACAACTTAGTAATCTTATTAGGTATCGGAATGGTGCTGTTAATAGGATTTCTAATTTACGGCTATCTCGAAAAGGAAAAATTATTAGGAGAAAAACAGGCCACTGAGGCACAGTTGGAGCAGGCTTACTATCAATTGGACTCCATTGGGGATGAACTCAGTGAAAAGATCTTAACAATTTCTCAATTGGGAGGTAATATCGACTCTCTAGTCCAGGTAAAAGAACAACTTGAAGCTGAGAAAGAGCAAATAAGGACCAGATCTAATCGACAAATTACCGACTTAAAGAACAGAGTTGATGGCTTTAGGGAGTTGCTCTTGGCTCAGGATGAGGAGATAGTGCGGTTAAAGGCATTGAACGAGGAATTGTATACCGAAAATTCTGAATTAAAAGTTCAGACCAATGAGTTGAATCAGTCACTTCGAAATCTCAACGATACCAAGTCAGAATTGGAGCAGAAAGTGGCAGTTGCCGGTCAGTTGAGAATTGAGAATATGAGAATAATTGCGGTCAATTCACGAGGTAAAGAGCGCGAGAGTGATTTTCGGAATCGGCATGTTGATAAATTGAAGATTGAATTCAATGTGAGTGAAAATAAAGTTGCTGAAATAGAGAGTAAGGACATCCTTATTCGGGTGGTGGCTCCTG
>JAJCYL010000368.1 GCA_029262955.1 Cytophagales bacterium
CAGTTCCGAAGGAGGCAAAAAGGTCTGCATTTTCAAGAAAGAACTGACGTCTTTCGGGAAAGAAGATCTCAAACCTGTCCAGGTTTGCAACCTGCCGATCAACTTCTACTTGTGAGAAGTCGGGATTAATAGTCATGTCAAGACTCATGGAAGGGGTCAGTGCTATTTTTACATCTCCACCAACTTCTCTATCCAGTTGTGTGCCCTCAGATTCTTCAAAATTTTTACTAACACCGCCTGCTATATAGGGAATCACTGAAATATTAGAGCCTGGCTTTGGTAATGGTTTGTCCCAGATCAGTTCACCGGTATACGAAAGCGAATACGGCCGGAAATTTCTTGGAATGCTATTCCAGGCTGACCTTTCGTTGGTCTTACTATCGACTCTGTACGCATTAAAAAGCCAGCTATCTGAGCCCTCTGGAAAACGGATGCTTTTAAATGGAATGGCCAATTCTGCTGACCACGTATTTTCATTTATAATCGACTCTCCAAACCACTTATTATCCCAATCCAAAGTGAAATCTGTAGTTGAGCTACCACCATTGGCTACAAGTCCCTCTCTTTGAACACCGTAGGGATTAATACCAAATGAATAGGCATTCGTCTGATCTCGGAATGTGTCGAAAATGAGATTAACACTTTCAATACCTGACCCTCTATAATCACGACGTTGAGAAATCATCACAAAATCACTTCCTGGATCCACGTCGTTACAAGATATACCGACATACAGGTTTTCTTTATTATAAGTAAGATATATCTCGCACTGTGAGGTTGATAGGGCTGAATCGTAAGGAAAGGTTTGAAAGAAATCTTTGGCAGGCTCAACATCACTCCAGGCAGCTTCGTTCAATATTCCATCTACTTCTATCTCAGACGTAGTTTCACTAATGTAGGCCTTCTTTCTTGTTTCTTCCTGGGCGAAACTTGTTTGAATGAGCAAGCCCAGTATTAATACTTGTACACTTATAAATTTCACTCCTCCCCAATAAGGAGGCAAATCTATTTCAAATAATGTGTTTTAATTCTATTCAAAATTGACAATATGATGGGAGGTATTTTATCCCTATAAAATGTCTGCTAAGATTCTTCCAATTACTATCTTCAATAGTATATTACTGACTCCAACTTAACTCAAATTGCTATGACTAAGATGTACAGAATAAGAGTCTTATTGACTTCAACCTTTCTTTTTATGTGCTTTTTAAGTTGTAATGCACCTGCAGATAAGAACTTAAACACATTAATCTTTGTCAATTCCCGGATTATAGTGGGCAATGGAACGATTATTCAGAATGGCATGATGATCGTTCAGGATGGAGTGATTACTGAGATCTCAGAGTATAACGATGCAGCCATACTCAAAAACTCAACCGTAATTGACCTGGCAGGAAAAACGATAATGCCTGGCCTGATAAATGCACATGGCCACATTGGTGATGTTAAAGCCTTAAAATCCGGCAATTATTCAGCAGATAACATTCTGGATCAACTCAAACTAAATGCTCGTTATGGAGTGACAACTACCCTAAGCCTTGGAGGTGATGGCGTTGAGGCCTTGAAGCTGAAGGAGGCCCAAGACTCAAGTAACCTTAACTATTCACGTATTTATATTGCCGGAGCGGTCGTAACTGGCAGCACACCAGAAGAAGCCATAGCAGTGGTTGATGCCAACGCATCGATACCTACTGATTTTATCAAAATTCGTGTAGATGATAATCTCGGTACTACCGATAAGATGTCTCCAGAAATTTACCGAGCAGTAATTGATCGTTCTCATGAATTGGGGCTTCCCTTGGCTGCCCACCTCTTTTATCTTGAAGATGCTAAATCACTATTGAATTCAGGAGCGGATTTTGTAGCACATAGCATACGCGATCAGTCCGTTGATGCAGAGGTGATTAACCTGCTGAAGTCCAAAGATGTATGTTACTGTCCTACTTTAACCAGGGAGGTTTCCACTTTTGTCTATGAATCAACTCCTGACTTCTTTAACGACCCTTTCTTCATAAATGAAGTGGAACAAGATATTATGAACACCCTGAATGATCCCGGAAGGCAACAGAAAGTGAAAGACAATAAAAATGCCCAACTCTACAAATTGGCACTGGATACAGCGATGATGAATTTAAAACAATTGAGTGATGCTGGAGTTAAAATCGCATTTGGCACGGATTCAGGACCACCCGCAAGGTTTCAGGGGTACTTCGAGCACCTTGAGCTTGAGCTAATGGTAAAAGCTGGTCTTACACCTATGCAAGCCATTATCGCGGCTACAGGGCAAGCCGCTGAATGTATTGGACTTCAAAAGATTGGCACCCTCGAGAATGGCAAGTGGGCAGACTTTATTGTTTTGTCCAAAAACCCTCTAGAAAATATCCTTAATACCAGATCAATTGAATCTGTTTGGATAGCTGGAAACCAGGTTCCCGAGAAAAAATAGAACCTTTTACAGGTAGCTCATTTTTTTTAAATGCTCAACCCATATCTCGTAGCCTTTTTTATTTAGGTGCAAACCATCATCTGTTAGCTCCTCTCTAAGCCGTTGTCGAGAATCAAGAAATAGAGGGAAAAGGTTGATAAAAGTAATGTCAGCCTCAAGAGCCACTTTAAAAAGTAACTGATTGGTCATCAGAACATGATATTGCTTGTCATAATGCTGTGGAAATCCTCGGTATTCAGGATTGACTGGCAAAATGCTCTGGATATAAATTTGAGTTGATGGGATCTCTTTTTGAACCCGCTGGATAATTTTTCTTACATTATCCGCAATCACAGGGTCGGGAATATCTTGTCCAATGTCATTGATACCAATCATTAGAAATAGTTTTGAAGGGACTCTTTCAATAACCTCATCAAGTCGTTTCAAGATACCATAAGCGATATCACCACCAATCCCCCTATTCACAACATCTTTTCCTTCAAGTAATTCCGCCCAGGGTCCTCCCTCAGTTATGCTATTACCCAAAAAGAGGATGGAACCTTTATTCATCGCTTCCTTCTTAAAAATTTCCAATCTATTGGCATGATGAGCGGGAATGTACGGAATAGTATCAAACACACGCTGATGTGTAACTAAATCCTGTGAGTGAGATAGATGCGTCAGGCACATGATAAAGCATAATAGGGCAAAAGTCTTCATGGGTCTAAAGTACAAAAGCTTGTCAATACTGTATAAACAGTGACTAGTAATCGAGTAATTCTTTTATGGCACTGGCAACCTTTTCGGCAGATGGAATCATGGTCTCTTCCAATACAGAGTTGAGCGGAATGGCTGGCATGTTCTCTGAACCAATTGTTTTAACCGGAGCGTCCAGGGCTTCGAAGCAATTCTCCTGAATTCTAGCAGCAATGCTTTGTGCAAACGAATTATCGACAGGCTCTTCCGTCACTACCAGGCACCTTCCATGTTTTTTGGCGGTATTATAAATGAGCTCGGTATCAAGAGGGTGCAATGTTCTTAGGTCAATGATTTCAACCTGTCCATTGAATTTTTTCGAAGCATTGAGTGCCCAATGAACACCCATACCATAAGTAATCACCGCAATTGAAACTTCAGTTGTAGAGGACTCCTTTACCACTCGACCTTTGCCAAACGGAATTACATAATCCCTTGATGGTTCCTTACATTTTGCGGTTTCGGTACCTTTTACCTTCGACCAATAAAGGCCCTTATGCTCAAACATGACCACTGGGTTCGGATCATGATAAGCAGATTTCATCAAACCCTTCATATCAGCTGCATTACTCGGATAGGCGATCTTTACTCCTCTTATATTGGCTACAACCGATTCCACACTTGAGCTGTGATAAGGTCCACCACTTCCATACGCACCTGTTGGAACTCTAATAATGCAACTCACCGGCCATTTACCATTCGATAAATAACAAGACCTGCTTACTTCAGTAAATAGCTGGTTTAAGCCTGGCCACAAATAGTCCGCAAACTGAACTTCCACAATAGGCTTCAAACCCGCAGCCGACATGCCAGTGGTACTACCAACTATAAATGCCTCTTGAATCGGTGTATTGAACACCCTGCTTTTTCCAAACTTTTCAGCGAGGGTAGCAGCTTCTCTAAAAACACCACCTAATCTCAGGCCAACGTCCTGACCATATAACAGACATTCCGAATGTTCCTCCATTAGTTCCTCCACGGCATGCAGCGCAGAATCAACCATCATAGTTACTTCACTATCCTTTGGCTCACGGGTGCCTATTTCTTCTTTGATAGGAGTTGCGGCATAATCATGGGTGAATAAATCCTTTGGTTTTGGGTCTGCTGCCTTGGTTGCTTTTTCGAAATCTTTATCCACTTGTTTATAAGCCTCTGACTGAAGTTTATCAAGTGCTTTTTCGGAAACCCCTTCTTTTACCAACTGCTCCTTATAAAACGGGTATGGATCGTATTCTCCGTGATAATCAAGGTCGTCGCGATACCATTCCTTTCTAACTCCAGAAGTATGATGGCTTAAAAGGGGTACTTTAGCCTGAATTAGGACAGGCTTCCTGGTCTTTCTTACTTTTTCGAAGACTTCTTCGATTAGCGTATAAGATTTGAGAAAATTCGTTCCGTTCAATTTATAGACTCCGATTCCGGGAAAACCCTTCATGTATTCTGATGAATCCATCGCCCGAATTTCGTTAGCATGAGCTGAAATATCCCACTCGTTATCTTGCACCAGATAGACAATTGGTAATTGCCTTAGTGCTGCCATTTGAAAAGCTTCAGATACCTCGCCCTCCGTGATAGACGCATCTCCAAGGGAACAAACAACTATTGGAGCATCTCCATGGTTCTTATATTTATTTAGTCCTTGTTGTTCTCTATACTGAATGCCCAGCGCTATTCCCGTACTTGGAATAGCCTGCATGCCGGTCGCCGACGATTGGTGAGGAATTTTCGGCTTATCAGCTTCTTTGAGGCTTGGATGTGAATAGTAAGATCTTCCCCCTGAAAAGGGATCGTCTATTTTAGCCATTAATTGAAGCATCAATTCATAAGGGCTACAACCAATGCCTAAGAGAATGGAATCATCGCGATAGTATGGAGCTACAAAATCTTGTGGTTTCAACTGCAAACCAACCGCCAATTGAATAGCCTCATGTCCACGAGATGTCGCATGAACATATTTTGAGGTGAATTTTGCATTGGCCTCATATTTTTCTGACATGGCCTTTGCGGTGGCCATCAGCTTAAAGGCTTTTAACAAAACATCCTCAGTTATTGCTAACTGATCTAATGCCGTCTTACTCATTTTGGGTTCTTATTACAAATATAAGGCTATTGAAAGCATAGCCTCAATTATCTCTCACCCAAAAAAATCATATGTTCTCAGGGTCTTAATAGTTAATTAGTGACAAAATCCCCCTCACGAAGGAATTATAATTGTCAGCCGCCGCCAGCAAATATTCCAAATATGCCAAGCATATTTAACAATACGGCCAAAATGACTAATGGGCAGATATAGCGTATGAAAAAGACAAATGCTTTTGAAGCTACTCCCTCGGGAGCAAATAATTCAGAACCGCTTGCGAGCTCTCCAACGATCTGGTCAATTGGCATGATCCAGGCTACATACACGCATGTAGCTAGTGCAACAACCACGATAAAAAATGTTCCCCAGAAATAGTCTAACAGTGCCTGATAGCCAACTACTGGCGCATCGAGCCAAGGTAGGCTCACGCTCATTTCTGTGAAGAATGAGCTTGCCCCCCAGGATAATGAGGCGGGCACACCAAATAAGAATACCAAACCACCTACGACCCAGGCTGACTTTTTACGAGACCAATTCTTCTCATCTATAAAATAAGATGCTGGAACTTCAAGCATTGAAATTGAAGAGGTCAAAGCAGCAACCATTAATAGTAAGAAAAAGAAAGCCCCGAAAACCGCCCCTCCAGGCATGGAATTGAATATTTCCGGAAGTATCACAAATACGAGGGCTTGTCCTTCAGCAGGATCTTGCCCGAACGCAAATACCGCGGGAAAAATCATAAAACCCGCTAATAAAGCTACACCGGCATCCATAAAACCTACCCAGACACCACTACTTATCACATTCGCATCCTTTGGTAAATACGAACCGTAGGTGATCATAATTCCCCAACCAATACTCATAGAGAAAAATGCCTGACCAAGTGCAACGAGGAAGGTATTTGCAGTGACTTTACTAAAATCTGGTATCAAATAAAATTCAACTCCTGCCATTGCGCCATCAAGCATAAGTGCTCTAATTGCCACGATAAAGATTAATGCAAACAGCAAAGGCATTAAGATTTTAGCAGCTTTTTCAATTCCTCCGGACACACCTAATTGAACAATAAATATGGTTATCAGGACGAAAAGTGCCATGAGTGGAACAGTATAAGCGGCATTTGCAGCAAAATCTTCAAAACTACCGGTTGAGCCTGTTATCGATTTAAAAATAAATCCGATAGTCCAACCAGCAATATTGGCATAATAGGCCAACACAAAAAAGCTCACTCCTATGGCCATTACTGCCCCTACACCCACCCAAAAAGGTGAGGCACCTGTCGCTTTAAACGCACCAATT
>JAJCYL010000369.1 GCA_029262955.1 Cytophagales bacterium
CCAGAATAGAATAGTTAAAGACAGTGATGTTAAAGTAGAGCACGCAGAGGTAGTTGAAGAGGCAAAAGGCTTAATTAGAGCCCAGTTTGGTGCTTCTCCACAATTCGCAGATCAGCTAGAGGAGAACATTGAGCAGTTTGCTGATAATTACCTGCGAGCAGAGGAAGGGAAGAATTATCGTCAACTTTATAATAAGTTGATTAATGACAGAATTTTCACGGTACTTAAAGATAAAGTAAGTATTAAGGAAAAAAGCATCTCAGCTGACGATTTCAGCAAACTTTCTCTTTGATTGGCCGTTCTTTATCTATGTTTTGAATTGTCTTTGGCGGATAGGTTTTTTGGCTAAATTTGTCAGTATCCAATTAGAAAAATGATTAACAAAGAAGAATTTAGAAAATTTGCAGTAAAAGATCAGGGGATCCCAGGGTCATATATCGATAGCTATACTGGTCAAGTTGAAAACATGACCCGTGCCGTAATAGAAGAGCGTCCTACGAATTTTAGAGAAATTGATGTTTTCTCAAGATTAATAATGGACAGAATTATTTTTCTGGGAATGCAAGTTGATGATGTGATATCAAACATTATCACGGCGCAATTACTTTTCCTGGAATCTGTAGATTCCAAAAAAGACGTATTACTCTATATCAATAGTCCTGGTGGATCTGTCTATGCTGGATTGGGCATTTATGACACTATGCAATATGTCAACCCGGATGTGGCTACTATATGTACTGGTCTGGCAGCATCAATGGGAGCTGTTTTGTTGGCAGGGGGAGCAGCGAATAAACGTTCTGCACTTCCACATGCCAGAATAATGATTCATCAACCAATGTCAGGTGTGCAAGGTCAACTGTCTGACATGGAGATCACATTGAGACAGACTCAAGAGGTAAGAACTGACCTGTATAATATCTTAGCAAATCATAGCGGTAAGACTTTTAAAGAAATTGAAAAAGATTCTGACCGCGACTATTGGATGAGGGCCAAAGAGGCAAAAGACTATGGTTTAATAGATGAGGTTTTGGAGAAAAAAACCAAATAATTGAATGGCACAGGTAACCTGTTCTTTCTGTGGTAGAAGTAAAAAGGATGTCGATCTGATGATATCAGGCATCCATGCGCACATTTGTGATAAGTGTATCACACAAGCTCAGCAGATTTTACAGGAAGAACTACGGACCAAAAGCAGTCAACCGGCTCCAAAATTTAACCTGATTAAGCCCGTAGAAATTAAAGCACATCTAGATCAATATGTTGTTGGTCAGGATGAAGCTAAAAAAGTAATTAGTGTTGCCGTTTACAACCATTATAAAAGACTGAATCAAAAAGATCAGGAAGACGATATTGTGATTGAAAAGTCCAATATTATAATGGTGGGTGAAACTGGCACTGGAAAAACCTACTTGGCAAGAACCCTGGCGAAAATTCTGCAAGTTCCTTTTTGCATTGCCGACGCCACGGTATTAACTGAAGCAGGTTATGTGGGTGAAGATGTTGAAAGTATACTGACACGTCTGCTACAATCAGCTAATTATGAAGTTGAAGCCGCAGAGCGAGGCATTGTTTATATTGACGAGATCGACAAAATTGCTCGTAAATCTGACAATCCATCGATTACTCGTGATGTCAGCGGAGAAGGTGTTCAGCAAGCTTTATTAAAGCTTCTCGAAGGAACCTCTGTTAATGTTCCTCCCCAAGGGGGTCGAAAACACCCGGATCAAAAAATGATCACCGTCAATACAGAGAATATTCTTTTTGTTTGTGGTGGGGCATTTGACGGTATTGAAAGAGCCATTGCTACAAGACTAAATACCAGACCTATAGGGTTCTCTGCACAAGATGATGACTTCTCAAGTGTTGATAAAACAAATTTGTTGAAATATATCAATGCACAGGATCTGAAGTCCTACGGCCTAATTCCGGAATTAATAGGGAGGCTGCCTGTTTTGAGTTATCTGAACCCTCTCACCGAGGACATATTAAGACAAATTCTCACTGAACCTAAGAATGCCCTCACCAAGCAGTATCAGAAGTTGTTCAAAATGGAAGGTGTTGACATACAATTTAAAGAAAGTGGCATTGACTACATTGTGACAAAGGCTTTGGAGTATAAATTGGGTGCAAGAGGCCTGAGGTCTATTTGTGAGGCGATCGTAACGGACGCGATGTTTGAAATCCCTTCCTCTAACGATGTGAAAGAACTGATCATTAACCGAAGCTACGCCGAGGCGCAATTTGAAAAATCAGATCTGAGTAAACTCAAAGCCGCCTGATCTCACCACATCTCTGGCGATTTTTCGATAAGTATCATGTCCTGGTAATTGAATGGCTATATCATCATAAGCAGCTAACATAGTCTTCCTGTATGCCTCGTTATTAATCAAATTACTCAGTTCAACCCCTATCTTTTTGCTATTACAAGCACCTTGAATAAATTCTTGTACAACGCAACGATTTGCGATTAAATTTACCAGGGATATATAGTTTATGTTGATTAAGAGTTTGGCTATAAAATAATTCAGCCAACGCGTCTTGTAAATTACAATTTGAGGTATGCGCAGCAGGCAAGTTTCTAACGTAGCTGTTCCGGACGCAACGATAGCAATAGAGGCCAATGACAACACCTCTTCGATGGGCCTAAAACTAATCTCAATATTTTCTGAAAAAGATCCTGTGAGATATGAAAGCTTAGGTACCGTATCAACTCCGCAAATGATAAAATTATATTCCGGGTGCTCCTTTGCCACTTTAATAAGTACGCTCATATGAGCTGAAATTTCCTGACGTCTACTCCCTGGTAATAAAGCAACTTTTAATCGATTAAGAGGAGTGGGCTTCTCCTTCATTCCTAAATTACCCATCCTTTCACTAATCGGAGAACCATGATAAGTAACCTGCAAATCATTTTTTTCGAAGAAATGCTGCTCAAACGGCAGTGTCACGAAAATCTGATCCGTATATTTCTTTAATGTTTTTATACGCCATTGGCCCCATGCCCATACTTTAGGAGGTATAAAATACAATACTCTGAAACCCTTTTTTTTTGCAAACTTCGCAATTCTTAAATTAAACCCTGCGGAGTCAATTAAAATGATGACATCCGGTTGAAATAAAATCAGGTCTTCTTTACAACTATTAATCAGGTTTTTTAATTTAATAAAGTGAGGAATTAGGTCTACCACTCCCATTAATGCAATTTCCTGGAAATGGAATAAGATAGAAGCGCCAACTGAAGACATTGAGTCCCCTCCAATGCCTCTTACATCTACTTGACTATCCAGAATCGATAATTCGCGGATGAGAGCTGCTCCATGCTGGTCTCCTGATGTCTCGCCGGCAATAATGTAGCATTTCATCTTTATGCTCCCGAATACTCAACGAAATTATTGACTGTCTCATGAAGTCTTAGTTTTGACAGTTTAGCTCTATTATGAGAAATGATTGGAATCTTTGGCTCAAGGATTTTCCAAAACTCAGCAATAATATTCTCGCAACTTGTCATTTTCTGCTTAAGGAAATCAACATCGACATTAAAGTTTTTATGATCAACTTTCTCCAAAATCTCTGCTTTTATTAGGTCACTTAACATCTTCAAATCAACCACGTAGCCGGTTTGTGGGTCAATCTGTCCCTTCACAGTAACTATCAAGTCAAAATTATGACCATGCCAATTTTCATTGGCACAAGGGCCAAACACTTCATTATTCTTTTCCACACTCCACTTTGGATTAAAAAGTTTGTGTGCCGCGTTAAAATGCTCCTTTCTACTTACATAGATCATACACTGCAAATATATCTTACAACTATTCTAAATATTACCAAATTGGTTGCTCGGCGCATAATTTAGCATGACAAATAATAACATGATAGTTGTAACAGGAGCAGCAGGATTTATAGGAAGTTGCCTGGTGAGAAAACTTAACCAGGCAGGATATCACGATATTGTTGTTGTAGACGCATTTAACAACCCAATCAAAAATAAGAACCTGGTCGGTAAGATCTATTCCCACCAAGTTGATAGGTTCGCCTTTTTCCAATGGGCTGATAATCACAAGGACGATATTCAATTTATCTTCCACCTGGGTGCCAGAACAGATACTCTTGAGACCTCAGAAACAGTTTTTGAAGAATTAAATCTTAATTATTCTAAAAAAATATGGAAACTCTGCTCTGAAGTGAAAATCCCTCTAGTCTACGCCTCCTCTGCAGCAACATATGGTGATGGTAAATTTGGCTACGTTGAAGACTCTGATATCACCCAAAAACTCGTTCCTCTCAACCAATATGCAAAATTTAAGCACCAATTTGACCTTTGGGCGCTGAACCAAATATCAAAACCACCTGTATGGACAGGTTTGAAATTTTTTAATGTATTTGGGCCCAACGAATATCACAAGGATAATATGGCATCAATGGTTTATCAAACGTATTTGCATATAAAGAAATCAGGTACAGCAAAGTTATTCAAATCCTATGTTGACATGTACGATAATGGGGGTCAAACACGAGACTTTATTTATGTCAAAGATGTAGTAGACTTATGCTTCAGGCTCTTGAACTCACGAAAAAGTCATTTTCTATTAAATGTAGGTAGTGGCAAAGAACAAAATTTCAATTACCTGGTAAAATGTGTTTTTCGTGCTCTAGGCAAACCAGAAAATATAGAGTACATTGATATGCCATTGGCAATTAGGGATAAATATCAATATTCGACTAAAGCCAATCTTGGTAAGTTGAATGGTCAGTTTTCGATAGTGACTCAGAATTTAGATGTTGCAATCAAAGATTACGTTTCAAGTTATCTTGAACCTGCCCGGTACTATTAAGGTAAATAATTCAATTACCTAGGCCATTACTGTAAATAA
>JAJCYL010000370.1 GCA_029262955.1 Cytophagales bacterium
GTCATTTAGATAGTCTTTGAAATAGTTATCGACATCTTCATTTGTCAGTTTTTCGTCCTCTTTGGCGTTATCATAGAGCTTATTTTTCAAAAAATCCTCTGGCAGTTCCATTTTGGTTTTGTCAAGTAGTGCCTTTTGAATGGACCGATCTAAAAACATTTCTGTTTCTGATTTGTAATTCTCGCTGATTGAATCCTTAATTCTTACTTTGAAATCGGCCTCATTTGTTACCTGATCTTTCCCATAAACTTTATCAAATAGCTCCTGGTTAATTTCAGCAGGAATTTGACGATTGACATTCTTAACCAAGAGTTCAAAATCTCCTTTCAGCTTTTTGTAATCTGCTTCGGGAATACCCATTAGATGAGAAGCCTCATGAGTGTCTTTGACAGCTTTTTTCATCTCGAAGATTACCTGATCGTCCTTCTTGAGTCCAACGAATTTTTTCCGCTCCTTCTTCTCGACTTTTTCTAAGTCGACTGCGTGGGTATTTGTGGTGCCACTTTCTTTATGGGTAATATCTCCGAAAATGACGTCGCCTTCAGCACTAAGTTCTGGGTTGGTCATTTCACCATGTTGCTTTCTGAGGTTTTCGAGAGTTTGATCTACCAGTTTGTCTGTGATTTT
Organism: Cytophagales bacterium; assembly: GCA_029262955.1. GTDB lineage: Bacteria > Bacteroidota > Bacteroidia > Cytophagales > Cyclobacteriaceae > JAJCYL01. Next base: position 628 of record JAJCYL010000370.1, read on the forward strand.
TATAGAATAGCGATTGACTGAAATTTTCTCAGGTTTCAGTTCAAACTCACCTGCCATTGCAATGCTGTACTCAAACTCAAAGTCTTTCTGATTTTCCCAATCAATACCCTCAGTTTTTGATGCATTGGGTACTGGGTCGGAAAGAATTGGAAGATCGTTCTCTCTGATGTAGTTATTGAGGTTCTTAGATAGGAGTTCGTTAATTTCCTCAGCAACAATTGCTTTCCCATACATCTTTTGAATTACAGAAATAGGCACCTTACCTGGTCGAAATCCTTTGAGATTGGCTTTTCGGCTATAATCCTTTATTTTTTCCACAACCTTGGGTTGATAATCAGTCTCCTTTAAGTTAATTTTAATAAGAGCCTCGGTTGAGGTTATTTTATCCAGAGTAATTTCCAAGATTTATATGATTTTAGTTTTCACCATAAATAAAAACCCTCAGACCGCAGCGGAAGCTTGGTCGAGGGTATTTGATGTGCGGATGAAGGGACTCGAACCCCCATGCCTCGCGGCGCTAGATCCTAAGTCTAGTGCGTCTACCAATTTCGCCACATCCGCGGCTAAAAATGAGTTTGCAAAAGTATCGAAATAATATTTATTCTTCACAAGAATTGAGATAATACATACAACATACTTTGACTACAGAACAACTGATACCGGACATAGCATTAGAGGAGGAGCGAAGAGACATAATCAGAAGGTATCGTAAGTTGTTACGCCATGCCAAACCGCTGCTAAAAGATGGGGATGCCAAGCTCATAAAAAAGGCCTTTCACACCTCAATGGAGGCTCACAAAGAAATGCGACGTAAGTCTGGTGAGCCTTATATTTATCATCCATTGGCGGTAGCCCAGATATGTGTCGAAGAAATTGGACTGGGTACCACCTCGATTATATCTGCATTGCTACATGATACGGTTGAGGATACTGAGCTTGAACTTGAGGATATTGACCGGGATTTCGGGCCAAAAGTTACGAGGATCATTGATGGTCTGACAAAAATATCGGGTGTATTTGAACACGGAAGTTCTCAACAGGCTGAGAATTTCAGGAAAATGCTTCTCACTCTTTCCGAGGATGTCAGAGTTATATTGATAAAACTGGCGGACAGGCTTCATAATATGAGAACGCTTGACAGTATGCCTCGTAATAAGCAACTTAAAATTGCATCCGAAACCCTTTACATTTATGCGCCTCTGGCCCATAGGCTGGGTTTGTATGCGATTAAAACAGAGCTTGAGGATTTACACCTCAAATACACTGAAGCCGATCAATATGTGACAATACTTGAGAAACTTGAAGCCACTCAAGCCACAAGGAAGAGGTTCATTCGAAATTTTATTAAGCCGATTCAAAAGGAGATCAAAAAACAGGGGTTTAAGGTTGAGATAAAAGGACGACTAAAATCCATTTATTCTATTTGGAATAAGATGAAGAAGCAAGAGATCCCGTTTGAGGAAGTGTATGATCTTTTTGCGGTTAGAATCATCATTGAGACCAAGTTAGAAAATGAAAAACCTTCCTCCTGGCAGGTCTATTCCATTGTTACAGATTTTTATCAGCCTAATCCTGATAGGCTTCGTGACTGGATAAGTACCCCAAAGGCCAATGGCTATGAATCGCTACATACTACGGTAATGAGTGATTCCGGACAGTGGGTTGAAGTGCAGATAAGGGCACGCAGAATGGATGACATTGCCGAAAAAGGATATGCCGCTCATTGGAAGTACAAGGGGAATTCACCAAGTGCTAACGAGTCTGGTTTGGAGGAGTGGATTAGGAGAGTGAGGGATACCTTGGAGCAAAACGATTCTTCAGCCTTGGAGTTTATTGATGATTTTAGAGGTAATTTCTTCAATGAAGAGGTATTTGCATTTACTCCAAAGGGAGACTTGAAGACCTTGCCCAATGATGCAACTGCGTTGGACTTTGCTTTCGATGTGCACACCGAAGTTGGACGTCATTGCATTGGAGCAAAAATAAACCAGCGCTTAGTCCCATTAAATCACCCACTCAAAAACGGTGACCAGGTGGAGATACTGACCTCATCGAAGCAAAAACCAAATGAAGATTGGCTGAGATTTGTAGTTAGTCCAAAAGCACGGGCCAAGATTAAAGATGTGTTAAAGGGTGAGAAAAAGGCACTTGCAGCAGATGGCAAAGAGATTGTAAAAAGAAAGCTGAAGCAACTTAAGTTAACCCTTAGTAGCGACATCATTGAACAAATGGCCGCCTTCTTCAACATAAAAACACCTTTGGAGTTTTTTTATCAAGTGGGGAAAGGTAAGATCAACCATAGTGAGATTAAGAAATTCAAAGAGTATAAAAGTGAAAAAGACAAAGGTGGCCAGGGGTTAACAACTATTACCAAAGATCCAAAGAAGAAATCGAA
>JAJCYL010000371.1 GCA_029262955.1 Cytophagales bacterium
GATCTGCCCACCAGTGATGAGGAACAAACATTAAAACCAGTACTGAGCCATCATCAAGGAAGAAATCGTAATACCACCATTGCGTGGGTACTTTATCCTCAATGAAATTTTTAGTCTCTGTCTTACGGAGACGCTTATCCGATTGAATTTTATGAGCCTTATGAATAAGAGAGCTACATGACATGAATAGGAAGGATATTACCAGTGCCATAGAGGCAATTCTTGTCATAAACTGTAGTTAGGTTAACAATTGATTTAGCTCAATAATACAAGTTTTAAAATTAGCAGCTAATTGTAGGGTGGTAGTTAGCCCGTTTTTTCTTGAATGACTTCCTTCGTTTGAGTATCAATTAATAGGAGGCCTTCCGAAATGTCATCCAGTTGCCCGATCAAATAACCCTCGTCATTCCAAATTGATGATTTGCCTGCACACTGTTGTCCATCTGATGTTCCAATGCAATTGGACATGAGGACGGTCATGGAATATTTTTTAGCTATGTCCGCTAATCTATGGAGCGCATTTTCAATACCATTATTAAATTTGGCTACACTGGCTATGTAAAATTTGGCCCCATGACAAGCCGCTTCTTCAGCATGTTTTGCGACCGAAATTTCATAACAAATGGATAACGCAATGTTTTCTTCATAACCAATCAAGCCAATAGTATTTGATTGACTTACAAAATAGGGCTCTTCATCTGCATGCAAATATTTTTTGAAATAGGTCTGCCGATCCTTTCCTGGTTGAAATAAAACCATGCCTATACTTACTCCATCATCTGTATTTATTGGCATTCCAACACCGATGGTTATTTGATTAAGGTTCCTAATTTGATGAAAAACATCGAGTCGGCTATCATATGAATTGGTAGCTAAACCTGCGGCTAGCTCGGGCTCGTATCCCGTCAAAGACAATTCCGGGAATATGATGGTATCGGCACCATGAGATATGGCCCGATCGATTAGTTTCTGGTGGTTGGCAATGTTTTTCTCGATGTTTCCGGTGACCGGCTTAGTCTGGGCTACACAGATTTTCATTTTCAGGTAGTGATTAATAATTAAGACTTATTCGGCCTCTTTTCAACCGTTTTTTTCAATGCCTCGTTCATTGAATCAAGCATGGCGGGCACACTACCTTCCAGTTTACTCCAAAAGAGCGTAACCATTAGCCCACTGAATGCCTCAATGTGAGTAAGCTTGGTGGTAGACCCTGTGGCTTCCAGTTCAAAGATCTTATCATTGGTGAATAAAAATTCCGCCATCATCTTAGCTCTCCATCGGAAATATGTGGGTTCTTTAATCTGAGTAACAATTGGCTCATATCGTTGAGCATCTTTGCCATCTTTACCACACATTGTTATAGCAATTTTGGAACCAAGTGCAGCCGGTCCGTTTGCTTCGTTAACTATTGGATTCCAATCTTTCCAATTATCAAAATCAATCAGGACGCTCCAGACTTCTGCGATCGGGGCATGGATTTCTATTTCAGTTCGGATTTCTCTCATAATAATTGTTGCTTTTGCATTTTGGATATGTTGTCAATTCACGGGTCAGTTTTTGGTTTGAAGGTATTCTTCGAGTCTCTCGAAAGTAGAGGACCAGCCATTGTAAAAACCCATTTGTTCCTGCTGTTTGCAATATTCCTCAGTTGGGTGAACTACATTAAATGTGAAGATCGTTTTGTCGCCGTCCTCTTCGAATATAGCCTGTATTTCTACTCCCTCGGTCATTGGTCTGAAATTGGCGGATGAAAATATTTTTTCCAGTGCTACAATGGCAGAATAAACTCCCTCACCGATAAACTCGTTGCCGTCAGGCATGAGCATGGAATACTCCCATTTACCGCCTATTTGAAAGTCATGATGCACTACTTTGGTATCCATTCCCTTTGGTCCCCACCATTGAGCGATATGTTCAGGTTGAGTCCAGGCCTCCCATACCAATTGGATGGGCGCACTAAGGGTTCTCTGTAATGTTAATGTTCGTTTAGGGTCGTTCATATCATTGATCTTTTATGTTTTTTGATTGTAATTTGTTCAAATAATCTTCGAAGGAATCAAGTTTTTCATCCCAGAGCTTGCGGTATTTCCCTACCCAATCAGCAATTTCAAAAAGGCTTTCAGGTTTAATTTGGCAAAAACGTTCTCGCCCATGCTGGTGAATGACAATCAGATCGCATTCATTTAAGATTTTAATGTGCTTAGAGATTGCAGGTCTGCTGATCTCGAATTTTTCTGCGATAGCATTCACAGTTAGTCTATCGTCGACTAATAAATCGATGATATCTCTTCGAATGGGGTCAGCTATTGCCTGAAAAACATCCCTTCTCATAATCATGTAACTGATTGGTTACAAATATATATGTAATCATCCGGTTACGCAATATTAATTTCAGGAATAGTTAATAATTGAAGAGGAGGGTGTCTGAGGTGATTCATTGAAAATTATGTATTGGCCAACACTGCGATTATTTGTCTACACTTTTCAGGTGCTCTAAAACTTCTTTCGACTGTTCGAGGTGCCTTTGTTCATGGGTTACTATGATGTCAAACGCGACTTCAAGCCTATAAACAATGTTCTTATTTGCAGGAGATGAAATAATAACGCCGTCTTCAACCAACCTTTTTGAGGCCTCTATTTCACTTTTTAAGTCATCCTGATGTACAGAAAATCTTTCCAATAAGCCCTCTGATACATTTCCTTTTGTAGGCTCCCATATTGGAAAAGTTTTCATTTTTTTCTTTCGGTCGGGTTTTACTGCATTTAGGACAGTCTTGCCTAAGAAGGACACAATAAAATTAAACTTAGCAATGAATGGCGGCTTGTAGCCTCCTGATTTTAAGACAGACAGAATGGGAAAATACGTCTGATTAATAACCATAATATGATCAATATTTTGGGCAATGCTCCAGGTGTCCGGGTTGGGTTTCCAGTTTAGCTCGTCATTTGTCAATGAACCAAAGAGGTTCTGAAATTCAGTTGTAGTGCTATCGATTTGATCTATCCAACGCATCATTTTGTCTTTAATCTTGAAATTGAATGATGAGGCAAAGATCAACCCTTTGGTATGTTTTAATATTGGTATAGACCAAGATTTTATATGCGAACGCTGTTGATCAGCTTGCTAAAGTTGGTGGAATCAATCCTTAAATAGGAGGCTAAGTCTTTTTGAGAAATGATGTGCAGCAAATGTGGACTTCTTTTAACGAAAGATTTAAACCGAGTTTCCATATCGAAAGCCATAAGCTCATAATAACGTTGTAGCATCCCTATGAGGAGCGTTTCAGTCGCTTTGCGAAAGAGGGTTTCGATTTCACGATGTTTATACATTAATTGTTGATGCTTTTCAAATGAGATCCGCAGAAACTTGCTGTCAGTAGTGGTTTCCAGAAAATATTTTGAAGGGATTTGCGTAAAAAATGATTCTGGAATTCCGCTAAATGATGGGGGATAGGTGAAAGCCATAATGTGCTGTTTATCCTCATTCATGTAGTAAGCTTTTTGAATTCCATCAACGACGAAATACCAATATCGTTCAGTTTCCCCAGGTGCGGTCATGATGGTTTTTCTTGGCGCAGAATATTCTACCCAATGAGAAATGTATTCTTCCAGAATGACATCATCGACTTTATGAAACTGAGATAGGAATTCTTTCATACAAGGTTCAGTTGGAGTCTTATAGCCCTTTAGTCTAACCCTAATTTACAGTTTGTGTTTCGAGACTTCGACGGTTAAAAATAGCTAATTAGTCCTCTATTTTCTGAACTCATCAATATTCACCTTGCGACTTAAATCATTGGCTTGCTTTACAGCCGCTAATATTTGATCTAACAAAACTCTATCGAATACCTGACCCTTGGCAATTACCATGTGAATGGCTTTTGTGTTGGAAATATCCTCTAAAGGATTTTTGTCCAGTAGTACCAAATTAGCTTCGTATCCGGGCGATATCTTGCCTGAATTGCTCTTCAACCATGCAGCAGGTACTGAAGTGGATGCCTTAAGAACTTGTGAGGTAGACATACCAGCACGATTTAGAGCACCAAGCTCGTCGTGTAATGAAAACCCAGGCACTGTTGGAGGTAAGTTTGCATCAGTTCCGGTCATAATTTTAACTCCCATTTTGGAGAAGTTAGCTGCCAATAGCTGACAAGCCTTGCCATAAGTTTCCCAATACTTTTTGTGGCTGGCCATTTTCTCTTCACCTAAGTCGTCATTCATTTTGTACCGATTTACTTCAGGAAGCCACCCGAGTCCACCAGGAATATAACTGACCCATTCACTTATTCCGGGGTTTTGGTAGTCCAATTCCACCTCCTTAAGAACTTGTTCAAGCTCAAATTTTTGGCGGACGAAACTTTCAGTGAGCCACAAGGTAGAAGTGACTGCAATATCATTTTTGATTAAATTATTAGCCAGGGCTTCGCTCCGTTCCCCAACAAATTTCAAAAACTCATCTTCTTTACCGTAGTAAGAACCAAAAACACTTTCATGGGAAGGATCGAATTCTCGCTGCAACGCATTCATTACTTCCTCCAAATGTGCAATATCACTTTGGCCACTCTCCCAGACATCTGAAAGCTCCAAACTCCAGGGTAGGTGCCCCATAACCGGCATGCCTAAAGATTTTGCGGTTTCATTAATCGCCAAATAGGTTTCCTTGGTGAGTTGGCTGTAGATTTTTATGCCATTATAACCCTGATCATAAAGCATCTTTACCTTTTTCCTGGCGTCTTCAGCATTCTTGATATTCATGTAGCCCTGTGACCAACTCATAAACCAGCCTTCTAGATCATCGAAAGTTCCCAGTCTTGGTGAGGCAACGAACATCTTGGGACCAATTCTACCATTTTCTATTTCTTGCTTCCACTTCAAGTGATTTTCCTCCCCAATCAATTCTCGAATTTCCGTAACCCCATTGGCCAGGTAGAGCAATAGGTCATTTGGACTTTGAAACAAATGGACATGGGTATCTATTAAACCGGGGATTAAATATTTTCCTGTACCATCAATTATTGTTGCATTTGATGGAATGTCGACAGTGCTATCAATAGAGGTAATTAAGCCCTGCACAATTAAGAGAGTTTGTTTCGCTATAATACTATCCCCATCGGGCGATAATACATTAACATCTTTGATTGCGAATGGTCCCTCTTGAGGTTTAAACTGCTCATAATCTACCTCTTCAGTAAGCCCACCATACATGCGTATACCATCTCTCGTCATCAATATGAATCCTACAGAGATTAATAAGATTAAGAAGAGTGCAGTGTATTTGATCCATTTTTTCCAGTTCATCGTTTTTGTTTTTTTGTGAATGAATAAGCCAAACCTATGGGAGGGTTGATAACTGACAAAAACTATGTGACCACTGTCAACCAATGGGATCAAATGCAAGCACTAAGTGACTATTGACAAAGGAACGGGACGAATAGCAAGGGTGAAAACAGAATTAATGATTGCGGAATAGGGGAACGCAGGCCCTTGAAACCGGGATAGTTTTGTTACAATCGGAGAGAGATAACAATAAACCTTGTGCGTTGCCGGTGGCAGCTACAATGGCGTCTTTGTTTACCAGGTAAGATCGATGACATTTAGTGATTGGGCTTCCTTCAATCATTGTGAGTACTTCCTTCAACGTGATGCGTTCGGTTTGAATTTTCAAATCACCTTCATTATTAAGAAAGCCTATTTGAACATAATTCTGCAAGGCTTCTATGTATTTAATCTGATTGGTAGGGATGTGGAATAATTGATCACTACCGGCACCATTGACCTTTTTAGAAGGTGAAATTGTGAGGTTAATTTCGTCAGCAATTAGCTGATACTTTTTTTCACCCTTTAGGACCAAAAAGCCCCCAAGTGCAGTGATAGGTATAATGCCAATCACGAACGTACTATAAATCATAGTTGGCAAAAGCTCCCAGTCAATAAAACCGATAATGATCAATCGGGCGAAGATGAAGTTAGCCATACTGATGAAAAGCATGGTACCCAGGTTATTCAGTATCCATTTCCCAAGAGTCCAGCTGGCCTTTAGGCCAACAATTCTGAGTAATTGGCCAACGGTCAACTCATAAAGTAATGCTCCGATAAATGTCATACCCCCAAAACCCAGACAAACAAAGAATGCGTTCGATTCTAACGAAGAAAGACCAAAGGGTTGAAAGACATAAAGGAAAAATGTGATGAATAGACTAAGTATCGTCAGGTACTTTAGATAGGCAGCCCAGCTATCAAAATCAGGAAAAGGTTTGCTTAATATTTGAAGGATTATACGAATTGGTTTCATTAATTAAAAGGTATAGTACTCGATTATGTTTTTGAATCCTTGCTACTCATCAATCCTAATGGTCGTTTTAGCTTATTTTTTGGGTGGGATATTTAATTCCAGAATATTTCCAGTGATAATCAAAGCAAGTGGGGCAGATTGAATGACTGGCGTTGCAAGGCGTTTTTTCTACCCAAGCAGGTACCCAGTGCCAAATTTCAGGTTGTTCTACACATTGAATGTGTCTACAATTGCTACATTGTGTAATCAATCCTGTGGATTGGACATAGCGTTTATTTATTGCCTCATAATCTTTTAGATCAATACGATTCATGGGTAAATTCACCTTTAAAGTATTTATTATTATTAGTCCTTCACCATTTTTCAGTGGGTAGCACCCTTGATGAAACAGTCTAAATTCATTTCTACTGGAGCATTCAAATTCATGTTGCCAATGTTCCCCGGTAGCTAATGAATTCTCATAGTTCATGATGTAAAATTCTTGTATCTTTTCTCCTCTTAATGCTTTTATGATAGGTGTGCCTAAAGGGTATTTATCAAAAATATTTTTACCTATGTCATTCTCTTTTGCAAAATGAATAAATGCAGGGTTGAAGTAGATCAAATTCAATTCTTTAGACAAAGCATAAATAGAATTTTTACTGTTTTCTAAGGTGACGAAATCAATCCCGATCAATTTAGATCGAAAATCTTCATTATATCTTTTCATACTTTTTTAATTACACCTATTATCACGGCTATAAGTAGTTGAATGGGTCAGTACTTAACTTTTGTAATCAAGGCGTTTCTTTTCGCTTTAAGGGCGTATATTTTTGTTGGCATCTGTTTTTTCATTATTGTCCCTAGTCAGGAATTGAAGGCTAATTGTCAAAAAGCTATTCAGGTTTGGACTGACGATGGCATTATGCCCTGTGTTTGGAACTATCCATAATTCTGAATTAGGTATATTTTTATATAATGTAAATGCCGGATCGACACCAACGATTTCATCACGGTCTCCCTGAACGATCATAGTCCTGAAATTGAAGGTGTTTAACTTTTCATTGCTTAGATTAATCTTAAAATTAAGATTTGGGTCGAATAATGCCTTAATCGGATTTTCTCCATGGTGATGTATTTCATTTAGTTCTTCAATGAATTCAGCGGGAAGATTTTCATAAGAAAAGGCACTATCACCTTTTGTATTTTCTCCTCCGTTATAGACAGGAGAAGTACCAATTAGAATCATTGACTCAATTTTTTCTGGGTTAGAATTAGCCAATTCAAGTAACGTTAGTCCTCCATAGCTCAAACCAATAGCTCTTATTTTTTTTAATTTTAGATAATCCAATAGCTCTAAAATATCTTTAGACGATTTTTCTATCGTAAAGTCAGAAGTGACTCGGGAAGTTCTACCGTGTCCACGAAGATCAATAGCATAAACTTCAAAATACTCGGCATATGTTCGAACATATTCGGACCAAAACCTGGAAGATTGTGTCCAACCATGAAGAAGTAATAGTGGCTCCCCATCTCCATAGACTTCATAATACATATCGATTCCATTCACCTCTACGGTCTCCGTATTTTTAAGAAGTTGCCCGAAATTTTGCCCTGGAGTTATTGCCATTATTATGAATGCTATAAGCTCTTTCATTTATTTAATATCTTCTTCTAAATTTAGATGCTACCGATTAATACAATATTCATAGAAATTCAAGATATAAAGATTGAACTCCAAATCCATATCTGGTAGCCTTGCACCTATTCCTTTGGCCGAAGCAAGGAAAACGTCTCCAAAACCAACTCTTCAATGATTACTGGAGAGTGCAATTAATTAGAGTAACTTTGGGCTTGCTATTATTATCCGTTGATATTAATCATGATCTTCACTCATTCGTAGTGAACTAAAAGGTTTCTTTTCGTTAGTCCTTTCTGATTATTGACACACTAGTTATCAACTTAATGCCTGATTGCTAGTATTAACTCTTTATTAAGAATCTTATCACATTGCCTGACTCATTTCATTAATGATGTTGGCTTCATTTAATTGGATAACATATGGTTTTATCAAAAATAGGTGTTATTGGAACTTCTAAAAAAGTGGATGAAAGACGTGTCCCAATTCATCCGGATCATTTAAAAAGACTTCCGGAAAACATTCGTAGAAATCTCATTTTCGAAAAAGGATATGGCAAGCCGTTTAATGTTGAAGATGAAGAAATCGCTAACCAGACAGGAGGGATGGCCACAAGGTCAGAGATATTGTCTGATATTGGATCAGCTATCATAGCTAAACCTCTATTATCAGATTTAGAAGAGTTGAAAGTGGGCGGAATTCTTTGGGGTTACCCTCATTGCGCCCAGCAAATGGAGATCACTCAAACAGCTATTGAAAGAAAGTTGACCCTAATTGCTTTTGAAGATATGTTTGTTTGGAGTCCAGAGGGCCAGATTGGAAGGCATACGTTCTATAAGAACAACGAAATGGCGGGTTATTGCGCAGTTATACATGCCTTGCAACTGAGGGGAATCGACGGACACTATGGCAACCAAAGGAAGGTAATTATTTTTAGCTTTGGTGCCGTGAGCAGAGGAGCAATTTATGCATTAAAAGCACATGGATTTAGGGATATCACCATCTGTATTCAAAGACCCGATCATGAGGTCAGAGAGGAGGTACTAGATGTAAACTATACGCGTATCACGAAGGGGGAAGCTAATGAGCCTCGGCTGAAAATTGTTGATCATGACGGTTTAGAGCGACCTTTGTTGGATTTGATCAGTGAATCAGAAATAATTATTAATGGTACCTATCAAGACACGGACGATCCTTTCAATTTTGTAAATGAGGATGAAAAATCCAGGCTCAAGGCTGGCACACTTATTATTGATGTAAGTTGTGATGAAGGAATGGGGTTTTATTTTGCAAAGCCAACTTCTTTTAAGAACCCAATCATATCAATTGATAAAATTGATTACTATGCGGTTGATCATACGCCAAGTTACTTTTGGGAAAGTGCTTCAAGATCTATTTCCGCTGCGCTGATAGTACATTTAGAATCTGTGTTAGCTGGTCGGTCAGGTTGGGAGCAAAACACGACCATCAAAAATGCAATAAATATAGATGAGGGAGTAGTGGTGAAAGAAGCTATCCTTAGATTTCAGGGCCGTGAGATTGACTATCCTCATTTAGTGAGTTAGAGAATGAATAGAGGGCTATCTGCCTGGCTGCCGGTTTAGGATTGGTCAACACCAGCTGAAAACACAGTGGCTACAGTGATGGCCGAAACGACTGGCTAGTCGCTCTACTTGTTTGTCACCTAATTGTTAAAAGCTTTATTGATTTTTGTCCCATTTGTTCTAATTACCATTAATTCAATTTTTGGGGTTCCAGATGATCGTTTTGAGCTACAGAGGGCGTCTTCTGCTACATTTCAATGGAAATAATCACCTTGCCTCCAAGTCCCTTTTCGACAATTTCAAACAATGTTTTTAGAGTAAGGTTACTGCCATCGTTTTCAACACGCGAAATATAAGTTCTCTTCTTGTCGATCAGTTCCCCAAGCTGTTGTTGGGTAAGATCTCGCTGTTCCCTTGCTTCACGTAAGAGCAGTCCAATTTTGAACCCTTCGACATCTCTTTCTAGGTCATCTCTTCTTACGCTTCCTTTCTTACCATAGACATCGTCTTTGATCTGTTTCCAGGATTTTATGTTAGGATTTTTCATCATAATACTGATTCATTAATGTTAGTGCCTTATCAATCTCTTTTCTTGGCGTTTTCTGCCTTTTCTTTTGAAAACCGTTAAGAAGGATGACCAACTTTCCCTTATCAAAAAAGCAAAATACTCTCCAAATATTAGACCCCAATTGCTTCATAAAGTCCATTTGTGCCAACCAGATGCTTTAGATATCTTTCAGGAACTCGTTCAAGGGTCTCTATTGCCTCAATCACCTTAAAGATCTTATCTTGAACTTTCCTGTTCTGTTTTTTCAGGAAATCCTCGAAGTAGTGCTTATAGGCTACAACTTCTCTTACTCGTTCCATACGACAAAAGTAACTTATAAGTTACAATCAGAAAATAAATTTCTGCATATTCATTAAGGATCCTTTTCAACCTCCTGTGAAAATTTGTTTCAAAGAACCTCATTTACCATAATTATACCCTAAAAGGTATAATTATGAAGTATTCTTGTTATTGCACCCATTAGGGTATAAATATTTGGATATATAAAATTCTATACCATATAAGGTATAATTCATTGTAATTTCTTATTTTGCACCCTAAAGGGTATACAGCGTGTTAAAAACATCATTATCAATATTCGTAAAGGAAAAAAGGAAGCAAGCGAGAATGAATCAAGAGGATCTCTCATTTGCCGCTGGCGTAGGACTAAGATTTGTTCGTGAGTTGGAACAGGGTAAACCGACATTGAGAATAGATAAGGTTAATCAAGTATTAAACCTGTTTGGTCATGAAATAGGACCAGTAGAAATCAAAAGAGATGAGAAAAGCTAAGGTATTGTATCAAGACGAATGGGCTGGAACTCTGACTGAGGATGAGGAAGGTTATCATTTCCAGTATGAATATGAGTATTTGGCTAAGGCTAAAAAGAATGCGTCAATTAGCTTAACGCTTCCATTAAAAAAAGAGGCATTTCATTCTCTTATACTGTTTCCATTTTTTGATGGGCTTATCCCAGAGGGATGGATTTTGGATATTGTTGAAAAGAGCTGGAAGATAAATGTGAAGGACAGGATGGGGGTTTTGCTAGTTGCTTGTAAGGATTGTATTGGAGCCGTTTCTATAGAACCATTATTATGAATTGTCTCTATTGCTATAAGGATTCAGAAAATGATTTTCATGCCAAGTGCAGCAAGAAAATCTTTGGGTCTGAAGAGCCTCCACAAGTTCCATATACTGAAGAGGGTCTGCTAAAACTTGCAGAACAGATGATAAAAAGTAAAGCCACTATTACTGGCGTGCAACCAAAACTCTCCTTGCATATAGAGCGACCAGATAATCAGCCTGAAAAGCTAACAATTGTTGGTTTGTGGGGACAATTTATTTTGAAACCTCAATCGCAGATTTGGGAAGAATTGCCTCAGATTGAAGATTTGACAATGCACTTAGCTCAAATATCTAATATTCGAACTGCTGAGCATGCTCTGGTAAGATTAGGTTCAGGTGAACTTGCATACTTAACAAAGCGAATGGATCGAGATGATGGTAAAAAAATCCATATGGAAGACATGTGCCAACTGCTCGGAAGGTTGACTGAGGATAAATACAAATCCTCACATGAGCTAATTGCAAAAGAGATTAAGCGAAGCAGCATTAACCCAGGTCTCGATCTTGTTAGATTCTATGAAGTAGCTTTATTCAGCTTCTTAACAGGTAATGCAGATATGCATTTAAAGAATTTTTCATTGATTAGGGGCAATCAAGGTAATTATGAATTAGCTCCGGCGTATGATTTGGTTTCGTCAGCACTCGTAGTGGAAGGAGATGATGAAGAATTGGCATTGACATTGTGTGGAAAGAAGAAAAGGATAAGAAAATCTGATTTTTATCAAGCAATGACAACATCTGAAATTCCTGAAAAGGCTGCAGAAAACATATTAGCTAAGTTTTCTACTCTTCAAAATAAGTGGATGGAATTTGTCGATTTTTCGTTTCTATCTAAAGAAATGAAAAATGAGTATAAAGAGCTAATTGTGAACAAGCATAGCCAAATATATAGTTAGGTATAGAATCTAACCGTTTGTTTATGGTAGTTGCGGAAAATCAGTTGTGATTTCAAAGGGAGCGAGGTGAAAGCCGTGGCATGGGTTGAGGCGGATAACCAAGTCATATCCTAACTTATTTTACCATTGATCATTGGGTTATCAGATGATCTGAAAACAATTTTAGGACATCCTGACTGCATAATAAGAGCCGTATGAATCGAGAGGTTCACGCACGGTTCTGTGGGAGGTTTAGGGGTGAGGTTCCTTTACCTACTCGACTAGCGATTTGTTGTTCACTTGCAATATTCCTTAACATAATCTTCAGCTTCCTTAATGCCATTTTTTAGAGCCGTTATGTAGTCCTTACAGGCTTTTTCGTCCATATTTAGATTGAGATAAGCATTGCCTCTATCCAAGTAAGCCGCATAATTCGTTGGTTCTACTTCTAGGAGTCGAGTAAAATCATTAACAGCAAGTTGATCGTTTTCCAAGTCGTAAACATGAATGGAACCTCTTATGTATAAAGCATGTCTATTGTTAGGATCAATTAGCAAAGCGTTATTTAAATCTTGAATTGCCTTGTCGAACTCAGCAATCTCAAAAAAGCAATACCCTCTTTGAATATAGGCTAGTAGATGATCATTCTGAATTTCTAAGGCATTTGAATAATCATTTATTGCTAATTGGAATTTTTGAATTGACGAATACACCAATCCTCGTTCAACATATACATCTGAGAAAACATTTGGGATTTTTTCTATCAAATAGTTGAAATCTGCCAACGATTTATCGTGTTCCTGTAAGTCAGAATATACTCGTCCTCTTAGATAGTAGGCATCAAGGTATCCTGGATTGAGCCTAATTATTTCATCCACTTGAAACAAAGCCATTGATGTTTTCCCATTTTCAAAGTTCTCAAGCGCAGCGTTGTACTGCGCTTCAAATAAGCCAACTTCTTTTTGAGCCATACAGAAGTGAGTGGTAAGCACTAAAATTATTAAGAGAGAAGAATTTACAGTCATCCTTATAATCGCTAACGTTCAGATATGCCGCTGTGCCGCCGGACTTATTTAATAACTTCTAAAGTAGCGGGTGTGTACATCAGTTTCAATTAGCTGGGGACATGCGGTCATATCATTTGTGTGTGCCCAGCATGGACACCTGCTATCTAAGATAGCAAATTATTCCAGAGGGTGTAAGTCCCTCATACACGGGAGTCGTGCCCGGAAGTGTTAGCAAGTCGCAAGGTGGTTTACCGTGAGGTATGCACTGAAGCCTGCCTGCGCAGGCAGGGGTGTATAAATTTCGGTCGTTTTGGTACTGCTATGGCCAAAGCATGTTCCAGCATATTGACCGGCAATTAAAAGTCAATCGAATGATTCTTAAGAATTACAATAAAGGAGGAAAAGTCACTGTAAGAAAGGAACGGTTGATCAATGAAGGTTTCAATCCCAAATATTTTAACACACTATCGTAAAAACGACTAAGGTAAGGTCTTACCCACACTCACACTCACACCCAATCCCACACCCAATCCCACACCCAATCCCACACCCAATCCCACACCCAATCCCACACCCAATCCCACACCCAATCCCACACCCAATCACCACACCCACAC